>JAEHCY010000514.1 GCA_016880695.1 Chromatiaceae bacterium
GCACTGGCCGCAGGCCTGACAGCGTTCGGTCCAGACGCCCCGCTCCTCGGTGACCCCGATGAAGCAGGTATCCACGGCGGGAAGAATGGGCTTGTCCCGGTACATCTCCGCCAGGAACTGTACCCCCGCCCCGCAGGCGAGGGAGAGCACCGCCTCGTACCGGTCGATGCTCTCGAGGAGCCTCCTGAGGTACTCCTTGTCGCACTGGCGGGTGAGACTGATCTCGCCGATCTCAACCTCGCGCCCCCGCTGCATGGCAGAGAGTCGCAGGGTGGAGGCCAGCACCTGCACCTCTTTCCACCCGCCTGCCTCGCACACGGTGACACAACCGTCACAGCCCGCCACCAGCATCTTCTGGAACCCATCGATGCTCTGGATGATCTCCTCGATGGGCTTGAGTTTCGCCACGATCATGACACCACCTCACCCGTTCAATCCGACCCGGCGGGCAGGGCTCGGCCCGAGATCCCGAACCCTTTCCGTGAACTCGCGGGCCATCTCGGCAAATTGCTGCCCCATACCTGCAGAGAGGTTATACATGGCCACCCGCTCGGCTCTGAGGCCGATGCGATCGAGGATCTCCTTCACGTGGTTCACCCGCTTCCGGGCCCGGAGGTTCCCCGACCGATAGTGGCAATCACCCTCCAGACAGCCGGCCACCATACTCCCGTCCGCGCCACCCTCCAATGCCTTGAGAAGGTGGATCACATCCACTCTCCCCGTGCACGGGAGCTTGATAATCCGGATGTTTGCCGGATATTCGACCCTCATGGACCCGGCCAGGTCCGCAGCCGGGTAGGCTCAGAAGCTGCAGCAGAAGGCAATGATCACCGGCTCGAAGGCATCCATCATCCGACTCCGTCAAAGAGGGCCTGCACCTGGCTGTTGACCTGGTCGTCCTCATGGTGGCTGAGTTGAATCGCCTGGGCCGGACACTCGGCGGCGCAGATCCCGCACCCCTGGCAGAGCGCCTCGTCGATCTCGGAGACGTTCCGATCGTTGATCCGGGGAACACCGGCGGGACAGCTCATGACGCAGACCAGACAAGCGGCGCAGCGGCTTTGGTCCACCCGGGCCACGGCTCCGCCGATGGTGACCGCGGCGCTGGCGAGGAAGGCGCTCGCCCTGGATGCCGCTGCCAGCGCCTGGGAGATGCTTTCTCGAATGAGCATGGGGCTGTGGGCCGTGCCGCAGAGGTAGACGCCCGGCGTGGGGAAGTCGACCGGCCTGAGCTTGGCGTGAGCCTCGATAAAAAACCCGTCGCTGTTCACCGGGAGTTTGAGGAGGGAGGCCAGCTCCTCCGTATCGGCACCCACCGTGGCGGCGCTCAAAATCAGGGCATCCACCCCCATGGTGATGGGGCGCTGAAGCACGTGGTCACCGAAGGTCACGTGGAGGGCACCACCCTGTCTGGTTATACGTGGCGGATCCTGGCAAGTGAAGCGAGCGAAGAGCACCCCCCGCCGCCTCGCCTCGGTGTAGTAGTCCTCCAGAAGTCCGTAGGTTCGCATATCCCGGTAGAGGACGACGATCTCGAGTTCCGGGTTCCTCCTTTTCAGCTCGAGGGCGTTCTTCACCGCAGCCTGGCAGCAGATTCGACTGCAATAGGGGCGCTCTTCGTTCCGGGATCCCACACACTGGATCATGGCCACTCGCGTCCAGCGCTTGCAGTCGAGCTCGTCCAGCCGCTCTCCCAGCTCCAGCTGGGTCAGCACCCGCGGATCTTCGCCGTAGAGATACTCACGTGGTCGATACTCCTTCGCCCCCGTGGCGATGATGGCAACCCCGTGCTGGATCTTGCGCTCGTACATGCTCGGGCCCACGAGCACCTCGGTGGTGAAGTTCCCCTTCTGCCCGCTGAAGCCGACGACGAGCGCCTCGGTGAGCACCTGGATCTTGTCGCTGCCCCGCACCTCGTCGATGAGGCCCTTCAGGTAAGCCTGGACGTCCAGGCCCTCGATGGTGCGCCGGATGCGCCGGCCCATGCCGCCCAGTTCTCTCGCCTTCTCGATGATGACCACCTCGAAGCCCTGCCGAGCCACCATGAGGGCCCCGTTGAGACCCGCCACCCCACCGCCGATCACGAGCGCCCGCTGGCTGATCGGAAGCTGCCGCTCTACGAGAGGCTTCAAGCGGCAGGCGCGGGCCACCGCCATGCGCACCAGGTCCTTCGCCTTGGCCGTGGCCTGCACCGGGTCGGCCTGGTGCACCCACGAGTCCTGATCCCTGATGTTGGCCATCTCAAAGAGGTACTTGTTGAGGCCACAGGCCCTGAGCGTTTCCTGGAAGAGGGGTTCGTGGGTGTGGGGAGAGCAGGCTGCCACTACCACCCTGTTCAACCCCCTTTCCCGGATAAGCTGCTTCGTCTTCTCCTGAGTGTCCTGGGAGCAGGTGAAGAGGTTTTCCTCGGCGTAGACCACGTGTCGGAGGCCCGAGGCGTAGCAAACCACTTCCTTCACGTCCACCACCGAGCCGATGTTGATCCCGCAGTTACAGACGAAAACTCCGATGCGCGGTTCTTGAGTGCCGACATCAAGCTCCGGGAGGGCCGCCTGTACTTTCACCAGACTCCCCCGGGCCGGGGCCAGGTCAGCGGCGGCGGCACAGGCGGCAGCACTCGCCTCGGTGACCGACTGGGGAATGTCCTTCGGTCCCTGGAACATGCCGCAGGCGTACACCCCCGGCCGCGAGGTGCCGACCGGGAGAAAGCCGCGGGAGAGGACGAAATGGTGGCTGTCGAGCTGGATCCCCAAGTTTTCCGCCAGCGAAACCGCAGCAGCCGGCACCTCGATCCCCGTGGACAGAACCACGAGATCAAAGGTCTCCTCTAGCCAATCCCCCTGCTCGGTTACGTAGCCGATCTTCAGCCTCTCCCCTTCGGGGACGGAATGCAGCGCATGCACCCGGCAGCGGACAAAGCGGACACCGTGGTCTTTTTCCGCCCGGCGCCAGTACCGCTCGAAATCCTTGCCGAAGGC
>JAEHCY010000515.1 GCA_016880695.1 Chromatiaceae bacterium
ACCCCGAGGCGCCAAACGCGGTTTCCAGGATGAACGGACTGCGCCTGTTGTTGCCCGCGACGCTGCTCGTTCTCGGTGGCTGCGCGACGCGGGCAATTGCAAGCGACTGGTCCCCTGCCGATGACCGACGTGCTCAACGCGGCGCCACAGCGGTTCGCGGTGAAGTTCGGCCTCGCCGAGCGGGACAAGGATCTGTTCCTCGCCGCCGGGGCCGCCGCGATCTACACCGATCACGCCGAGGCCATCCACATCCTGCGCTACCTGGAGTGCGGCATCCGGCTTCAAGCGACTCTCTTTCGTTGCGGCCCTCTCCAGCCGAATAAGGGCTCCCGCCTGAGACGTCCAACTTGAAAGGAACGCTTCCGCATCGTCTTGCGCGAGGGAACGGTCAGTGAGCGGAGACGTGTTGGTTCCCGCTCCTGTGCGCTCCCCTCGGTTGGTCCTGACGCCGCACCAACGTTTACAGCCCGAGCGCATTCCTCGATCCTATGCCCACCTTCCGCAGATCCAACATCGACCGCTGAGGTCCCATGTCCCATCTTTTCCAAGCGCTGGCCCGGCGGGTGGACAATTGGCGCGCCGCCAACTACCCGTGCCAGGATCATCCAGCGATCCGCGAGATCCTCGAATTCGCGGTGGAGGACGACAACAGCGGCCAGCTCCGCTATCTACGCAAGGCGCAGCTCCGCGCGCTCGAAACCTACTGGTATCTCCGCTTAGTCCTCGGCACCCCCGAGATTCCCAAGCTTTACGAGACCCTGTTCCCCTCGCACAGGGAGCGTCGCGAAGCGATGGGCCTGACCTCGCACGACCTCCTTGAGCTGATCGCGGATGAAGGCTTAGATGCCTTTCTGGCGCGCCTGAAGACGGACGATGCCCTGGTCAGAAGGCATAAGCTCGAATCCCTCCGCGAAACCTTCGTCCTCGGCTATCCCAGTTACATCCTGGCCCTGGCTATGGGTGCGGGCAAGACCGTCCTGATGGGGGCCATCGTTGTCAGCGAGTTTGCCATGGCGATGGAAGAGCCCGAGGGGCCGTTCGTGCAGAACGCGCTGATCTTCGCGCCCGGCAAGACCATCCTCGGCGCCCTGCGTGAGCTGGCCGAGGTGCCTTACCACCAGATCCTGCCGCCCCGCCTCTACAAGCCCTTTGCCGCCAGTTTCAAGCTCACCTTCACCCGCGACGGCGACAAGACCCTCCCGGTTACCTGGGGCAGCCGCTTCAACGTCATCGTCACCAATACCGAGAAGATCCGCATCCAGAAGCCGACCATTCGCAACCCCACCGCGCGTCTATTCACCAACCCCAAGGAAGAAGCAGCCACCGAGCTGGCCAACCTGCGCCTGCAGGCCATCGCCTCGCTGCCGCATCTGGCCGTCTTCTCCGATGAGGCCCACCACACCTACGGCCAGAAGCTGCTCGGCAAGTGGGAGAAAGACAAGAACACCGGCGAGGTCGTCTTCAAGGAAGATGGCATCAAGAAGGTCCGCCGCACCATCGACTTCCTGGCCCAGGAGACCAACCTCATCGTCGTCGTCAACGCTACCGGCACGCCGTACTTCGAGCGACAACCCCTGCGCGACGTGGTGGTCTGGTACGGCTTGGGCGAGGGCATCCGCGACGGCGTCCTCAAGGAGTTGGCCGGCAACATCAAGGTGTTCCACCTCGAAGAGGGCCAGTCCGAGCAACTGGTCCAGGAGGTGGTGGACGACTTCTTTCGCGCCTATGGGGGTGTCAGCCTCCCCAACGGCGCCCCGGCGCGGCTCGCGCTCTACTTCCCCAACATCGACACCCGCGACGCCCTGCGCCCCGCCATCGATACCGCGCTCGCCCTGCATGGCATCGGCACCGATGTGGTGCTTTCGGTGGACAACCAGTCCAATGAGGCCACCCGCCGCGCCTTCGAGGCCGTGGCGCGCGACCCCGCCGCCCCGCACCGGGTGCTGCTGCTGGTGAACATGGGCACCGAGGGCTGGAACTGCCCCAGCCTGTTCGCCTGCGCCCTGGTGCGCAAGCTCGCCACCAGCAACAACTTCGTCCTACAGGCCGCCACCCGCTGCCTGCGCCAAGTACCCAACAACGCCCACCCCGCGCGGGTCTACCTCACCGCCGCCAATCGGACCACACTGGAGCACCAGCTCGCCGAGACCTACGGCACCAGCCTCAAGGAGCTTGATGCCCAGCACACCGAGCGCGTGGAGAAAGACATCGTCCTGCGTCGGCCCAACCTGCCGCCGCTGCTGCTGCGCAAGCGCCTCCTGCGCATCCGGCCCAAGTCATCGGCCGAGACGCCGCCCCTTCGGCTCAGCGTCCCCGACCTCCCCGCGCCCGAGGCGTCCAGGGTGGAAACCTGGACGCTGATCCAAACCGCCGCTGGCGATACCCGTCTGCAACGCACCGATGCCGGGGACCAGACCGCCGGCTACACCCCCGAGCCCCACACCGATTACACCGCCGCCGCCGAGCTGGCCGCCAACTATCACCTGCCCACGCCCGAGGTGCTGGCCGCCTTGCGCGCCGCCTATGGGACCGATCCTATTCCCGCCCACCACCTTCCCGCCCTGTGCCGGCAGTTCGAGGCCCAACGCGCCCACTACGAAGAACACTATGAGGAGATCGACGTTGCCGTGGCCCTGGTGCGGGCCGAAGGCTTCACCCGTCGGGACACGGAAAGCGGCCCGGTCTACACCGCCCGCATCAGCTTCGCCAAGGACCGCGAGCCCCTCTACCTCACCGCTCAGGACACCCCCGATCCCTCCCAGGCCCTAGCCGCCAGCTTCCACTACGAGGGCTACAACTTCGATTCCGGACCCGAGCGCGAATTTCTCCAATGGGTGCTGGAGCTGTTGCGCGGCAACCCCCACCAGATCGAGGGCCTCTGGTTCACCGGCGGCCTCACCGACCCCTCCAAGACCGACCTCTATGCCGAATACCTCGGCGACGACGGCCGTTGGCACCGCTACACCCCCGACTTCGTGATCCGCCGCGTTGACGGCCGATACCTGGTGATCGAGATCAAGAAAGACACGCTCAGCCCCGACATCCTGGCCGACCTGCGCCGGCTCGAAGCGGGCGAAGAGCCGCAAACCCTGGAAGGCCGCAAGGTCGTGGCCCTCAAGCGCTGGGAAAAACTCAACCCCGAGCGTCTGAGCTACCGCGTGCTCTTCGCCGACGATACCCTCCACGACAACGGCAAACAGGCCGTGCGCGATTTCGTCCTGGGCACCGACTGTATATACTCAGCGTAAATACATTTCGGAGAGCCGCCATGAGCTATGCCAAGGTCTTCCAGTCCGGCAACAGCCAGGCCGTGCGCCTGCCCAAGGAATTTCGCCTTAACGTGGACCGGGTGGAAATCTTTCGCCGGGGCGACGAGATCGTGCTGCGGGAAAGGCCGCTCAACGCTGTCGCCATCTTCGATGCCCTGGCGAGCCTGCCGGATGATTTCATGGCGGAGGGACTCTGCCCGGCACCTTTGGATAGGTATCAGATCAAACGAAAATTGGTATCAATTCCAGAGCCTATAGTAGAGTAAGCGCACAC
>JAEHCY010000060.1 GCA_016880695.1 Chromatiaceae bacterium
ACCCCAAGGACGTGCGCCGAGCATTGTAGCGTTTTCACAAAGCCCTGACTTCCCTTCCTCAACGGCTTCCTCAACGGCTGCGGCCAATCGCCGCGAGTGGCCCGAGCGCCGGCTGCCTCGCGGCGAGTCCTTCAAACCAATCCAGGTCCAGATAGACAGACGAAGGGGCGAACGCGGACTGCACGTGGCGATCGGGTCGCGCAGCCTGTTGATTGCGCACCCATTTCAGTCGCGGGCACGGAAATAACAGGTCAGCGCCGGCAGATCGAGCTCTCTTGGCACCAGTTTGACCAGATCGTTGAGGACCGGATCGGAGCGCAACCGAACCTTCGCCTCCAGGGCAAGCTCCGCGATGAGCAGGGTGGCCTTCTGCCCGTCCTTCTCCACCACCGTGCCCATGCCCCGCCAGCCGGGATGATCACGCAGGTAGACCAGCTTCCAGTGCTGGTTAGAGAGACGCTCCGCCCGCCGCAGGTTCCCCCCTGCGGTCTCCGCTCCGCCAACCCGTTCGCTGACCTCCGCCCGGCTTAGAAGCACCCCCCCGCCCAGGTGGGCCCGGAGCTGCTGATGCACTAGGAGATCGGAGTAGCGGCGCAGGGGACTGGTGGCGCGGGTGTAGCACGGAATCCCCAACCCGAAGTGAGGCTCCGCCTCCACCGAGAGCCGTGTCGGCCGGAATTGCTTACGGTAGGCATACATGGCCGCAAGATCCGCTGGCGATTCCAGTCGCTCGGGCGCGGGCTGAGTGGCGAAGGGGATGGGGATCTCCCGCTCGAGGCAATAGCGCGCCACCGCCTCCCCCGCCATCAGCATGGCATCGGTCACCAGATCCAGACTCTGCAGGCGTGGTAGCGGTCGCAGACGGACCTCCCCGCCCACCAGACGGACACTCACCTCGGGCAGTTCGATGCGCGCGGCATTGCGGCTGTAACGGCGTTCGCGGAAAGTGCGTGTGAGCCGGTACAACGAGCGAAACGGCTCCTCATCGAGGCGGCCTTCCGCCTCCTCGTAGCTGATCCGCTGCACCCGCAACCAGCTGGGAACAATCTCGACGTCCACCGGTTCGGCATCCGCGTTGAGGCGCAGCCCCACGGACAGGGCCGGCGAGGGCGCCTGCAAACCGAGCCCGAGCGCCTCCGTCAGCGCCTCCGGCAACATGTTCACGGTGCACTCGGGGAGGTAGAGATTCGCCCCGCGGGCGCGTGCTTCGCGGTCGAGATCCGAGTCGGGCCCCGCCAGAGCGGCCACATCGGCCACATGCACCCAGATCCGATCCCCATCGAGGCTGATGGCGTCGTCAGGATCGCGGTTGCCCTCGTCGTCGATGGCGAATGCCTCCAGGTGGGTGAGATCGCGGCGTCCCGCGGTCGGCAGCTCGGGGAGCGGCAGCCTGGGGTCTTCCAGGGATACCCCCAGGCGCCCCGGATAGGGGTTGTGATTGGGCGCCCAATAACCCGAGGCCACCAGAAGACGATGGGCGTTCTCCCGGCTCTCCTCGTGACCCAGGGCTTGGAGGATACGACTGCGGTCGGCGCGCCCCAGCGCCAGGGCTTCCACCTCCCGCAGCCGGTCCCGATCGCTCTCCTCGAGGGCGGCCCGGCCCAGGCGCTCGAGAAACTCACCGCGGTCCCGCTCGGCCGCCTCCTTCGCCGCCTGGGCGGTGAGATCGCGGCTCACCGCCTCGGGCGTGCGAACCGCGATCGCCTCCGGGGTTCCCGAGAAATACAGCCCCTCCGCCACCCGCTGCCAGGCGCACCAGGCCGTGACCGGAGAGAACGCATCGAACATCAGCTCGGCGAGCTCCTGGAGCCGGGAGTCGGTCCCTTGCAGAAGCTCCCAGGCCGTTTGCAGGTCACCCTCGCGCGAAGTCAGCTCGCTCAGGCTGCGCAGCGGCCCGGGGTGGAGGAGCTGGATATCCTTCGCGCGGACCTTCTTGGTCTGGCTACCCTCCAGCTCGATCTCGATTTTCTCGCCCACGACCAAAACGCGGGCCGGACGGGTCTTGTAGAGCACCAGGCTGTCGGCCCGGATCGGGCTCATGGTCATCAATCTCTACCGCTCTCACGCAGATCGTGGGTGGCTTGGCTCACACAGGGCTTCGGGTATCATAGCGACTCACAGCGCCCATGGCGCCACTGCATCTCACCCCGCTGTCGGCGAAGCAACCCTAAGAGCCCCCAATGAATAGCGAATGGCAGGCCTTTCTCATCTCCCAGTCGGCGCAAATCGACCACAGGGGTAGGGTGCATTTCCCGGCCTCTCCTCCGAGCGCTCCCTGCGCCCTGATGGACCTCTCCCACCTCGGACTGATCTCCGTAAGGGGAGAGGACGCCGGGAGCTTTCTCCAGGGCCAGCTCACCAACGACGTGCGCGAGCTGTCCCTGGAGCACAGCCACCTCAGCAGCTATTGCAGCCCAAAAGGCCGCATGCTCGCCTTTTTCCGGTTGCTCCGGCGAGACGAGGAGTACCTCATCCAACTACCCCGCGCCAAGGTGCAGTTGATCCTCGAGCGCCTGCGCCTGTTCGTGCTGCGGGCGCGGGTAACCTTGGAGGACGCCAGCGATCGCCTCGCCGGCCTCGGTATCGCCGGGCAGTGCGCGGAGGCGCTCCTGGGGACGGACTTCGATCCGCTGCCCGCCCTGGCCAACAACGCCGTCCACCGGGGACCCCTGACCCTGATTCGCATGCCCGGGCCGACCCCCCGCTTCGAGCTTCTCGGACCACCCCCCAAGCTCGCGGAGGAATGGAGGCGCCTCGCCCCGCCCGCGGTACCCGGCAATGCCGATTTCTGGTCCCTGCTCGAGATTCGCGCCGGCATTCCGAGCGTACACGCCGAGACCACCGACGCCTTCGTGCCGCAGATGGCCAACCTGCATCTGATCGACGGCCTGAGCTTCACCAAGGGCTGCTACGCCGGTCAGGAGGTGGTGGCCCGCATACAGTACCTCGGGCGGCTGAAACGGCGGATGTACCTGGCCGAGGTCGAGAGCCCCGCGCCACCAAGCCCCGGAGACGAGCTCTTCTCCCCTCGTAGCGAATCCGGGCAAGGGACCGGCCGCATCGTCGATGCCCAACCCGCTGGGGAGAACCGCTACGAGCTCCTAGCGGTGGTGGAGGTCGAAGCGGCCGAGGGCGGCGATGTGCGCCTCGGCGAGAACGGGCCCCTGCTACGCTGGCTACCGCTCCCCTATCCCTTTCCTGACGAGCCCATAGGCGCCACCCACTAGCGCCTGCTGGGCAGACCTGCTGATCGCCGTTCCAACGCTCGGAGCCGGCGAGAGATTCCTTATCCCTCCGGGAGAGTGTCCCAGCCCGTGCTGAGCTCCATCCGGGGGTAAGGACGCATTCTCACCCTCTGACTAAGCGCCGTTCGCCCCGAATAGACCGCAGATCTGCCGTATCGAGGGACAAGTAAGCCGAAAGGGAGGAATCCGGGTTAATCCTCAACCGCTTACTCTGGCCGCATGTGTGGAAACAAGAGCACATCACGAATGGAGGGCGCGTCGGTGAACAGCATCACCAGCCGGTCGACGCCGATGCCCTCCCCGGCGGTGGGCGGCATGCCGTGCTCGAGGGCGCGGACGTAGTCGGCGTCGAAGTGCATGGCCTCCTCGTCGCCCGCCTCCTTTGCCTGGACCTGCTGGCGGAAGCGCTCCGCCTGGTCCTCCGCATCGTTGAGCTCGGAGAAACCGTTGGCGATCTCCCGGCCGCCGACGAACAGCTCGAAGCGCTCGGTAACGAAGGAATCGGCATCGCTGCGGCGCGCCAGCGGCGAGACCTCGGTCGGATAGTCGGTGATGAAGGTGGGATCCTCCAGCTGGGCCTCCACCGTCTTCTCGAAGATCTCGAGCTGCACCTTACCCAGTCCGTAGCTTGGCTTTAACGCGATCCCGAAACGCCCGGCCACCGCGCGCGCGCGGCCGAGATCGTCGAGGTCCGCGGGCGAAAGCGCTGGATTGAACCGAGCGATGGCCTCCTTGACCGTCAGGCGGGCAAAGGGTCGGCCAAAATCGTAGCGCCTGCCCTGGTGCTGGATGTCGGTGGCGCCATGGATCTCCAGGGCCAACCGGCGCAGCATGTCCTCGGTGAGGTTCATGAGGTCGCGATAATCGGCATAGGCCTGGTAGAACTCCAGCATGGTGAACTCGGGGTTGTGCTGGGTGGAGATCCCTTCATTGCGGAAGTTGCGGTTGATCTCATACACCCGCTCGAACCCCCCGACGATGAGCCGCTTGAGGTAAAGCTCGGGGGCAATACGCAGGTAGAGCTGCATGTCGAGCGCGTTGTGGTAGGTGATGAAGGGGCGCGCCGCCGCCCCGCCCGGGATGACCTGCATCATGGGCGTCTCCACCTCCAGGAATCCCTGCTGATTCAGATAGTTCCGTATAAACTGCACGATCTGGGTGCGGGTGCGGAAGGTCTCCCGGGCGGCCTCGTTCATGATCAGGTCCAGATAGCGCTGGCGGTAGCGGCTCTCCTGATCGGTGAGGCCGTGGAACTTCTCCGGAAGGGGCCGTAGCGCCTTGGCCAGCAGACGAATCGCATCGACCTTCACCGACAGCTCCCCGGTCTTGGTCTTGAACAGCACCCCCTCGGCACCAACGATGTCGCCAATGTCGAGGTCCCGCTTGAAGGCATCGTAGCCGCCCTCGGGCAGATTGCCCTGCTGCACAAAGAGCTGGATGCGACCGGAGAGGTCCTGCAGATGGGCGAAGCTCGCCTTGCCCATCACCCGGCGGCTCATCAGGCGGCCGGCCACCTTGACCCGAAGTGCCTCACCCTCGAGCGCCCCGGCGGTCTTCTCGCCATACTCCGCGTGCAGTTCCCCGGCAATCACGTCGCGGCGGAAGTCGTTGGGAAAGGCCACACCCTGCTCGCGCAGTTGCTGCAGCTTGCCGCGCCGTTGGGCGATGAGGCGGTTCTCGTCGAGCGTCTGATCGTTCATACCGGGATCAACCTGAGGCTTGTGAGGATGCTGCCGGGGGCTGGTTCCCACCCGGCGGGGGTTGTCAGAGTCCCTGCTTAAGACTCGCCTCGATCAGGGGGTCCAACCCGCCGTCGAGCACCGCCTGGGTGTTGCCCAGCTCCACCCCGGTGCGCAGGTCCTTGATGCGGGACTGGTCGAGGACGTAGGAGCGGATCTGGCTGCCCCAACCGATATCGGCCTTGCTCTCCTCCACCGCTTGCTGCTCGGCACGGCGTTTCTGGATCTCCAGCTCATAGAGCTTCGCCCGCAGTTGCTTCATCGCCTGATCGCGGTTTTGGTGCTGGGAGCGCTCGTTCTGGCACTGGACCACGATGTTGCTCGGCGCGTGGGTGATGCGGACCGCCGAGTCGGTGCGGTTCACGTGCTGGCCACCGGCGCCGCTGGCGCGGTAGGTATCGACGCGCAGATCGGCCGGGTTGATCTCAATCTCGATCGAGTCGTCGAGCTCCGGCGAGACGAACACGGAGGCGAACGAGGTATGCCGCCGATTGCCCGAATCGAAGGGGGACTTGCGCACCAGCCGGTGCACGCCGGTCTCGGTGCGCAGCCAGCCGAAGGCGTAGGGGCCTTCGAAGCGCACGGCGGCACTCTTGATCCCCGCGACATCGCCGGGGGAGACCTCCATCATCTCGGTTTTAAACCCATGCTGCTCGCCCCAGCGCAGGTACATCCGCAACAGAATCTCCGCCCAGTCCTGCGCCTCGGTGCCGCCGGAGCCAGATTGGATGTCGAGAAAGGCGTTGTTGGCATCCGTCTCGCCGCTGAACATGCGTTGGAATTCGAGCCGCTCGACCTTCGCCTCGAAATCCCTGAGGTCAGCGGCCACCGATCCGACGGTAGCGGTGTCGTCCTCCTCTACGGCCAGGCCGATAAGATCCCCGGCGTCGGTGAGGCCACCCTCCAACTCATCGAGGGTGGAGACCACGGCCTCTAGTCCCGCGCGCTCCCGGCCCAGGGCCTGGGCCCGCTCGGGCTGACTCCAGAGGGTGGGATCTTCGAGCTCGCGCAGGACCTCGGTGAGGCGATCGCGCTTGTCGGCGTAGTCAAAGATACCCCCTGAGGGACGCCACGCGCCCCTTGAGGTCTGCAATCTGATTGAGGATGGGATTGATGTCTTCCATGGATACTCCGAAAGGCGATGTGAGGGGACGTGATGCCCGGGTGTGGCGGTTAGCGCCGGTTGGGAAGCCTCGGTCCCCGCAGAACCCGGGGGCATCGGCCACCAACGGCTCGACGGCAGGGATCAGGCGGCCCGGGCGGAGGTCTTCGCAGCCGCGGGGGCTTCGGATCCCGGCGCGAATACCTCGAAGAGCCGCTGCAGGAAACCCCGCAGCTCCAATACCATGAGGGCGAAATCCGCGTCGAACAGGGCGGCGGCATCCTCACCCCCCGACTCCGACGCCTCCTCGACCACCAGGTCGGTGAAACGCAGGCGCCGGATCGCGAGATCATCACCGAGGATACAGCTCAGCCGGTCGCTCCATTCTACCGCCAGACGAACCACGAGCTTTCCTGCCTCGAGGTGGGTGCGAATCTCCTCTCCTGTAAGATCCTGTCGGCGACAGCGCACCACCGCCCCCTGCTCCTCGGGATCGCGCAGCTCGCACTCGCTGCCGATCAGGAAATCGGCCGGCGCCGAGCCCTGGCGCACCCACTCGGTGAGCACCCCAGAGACGGGCTCGGACGACTCCGGCGGCTTAACCGGCAGGGAACCGAGGCCCTGTCGCAGGAGGCTGACCAGATCCTCCGCCCGGCGCCGCGAGGATGCATCGACGATCAGCCACCCGGCCTGGGGGTCGATATAGCAGTAGATCCGGGTGGAGCGGGTGAAGGCCTTGGGCAGCAACTCCCCGACCAGGTCCTCTCGCAGCCGTTGCCGCTCCCGGCGACCGACCTCCCGCACCTCCTCGGCCTGAATCGCCTCCACCCGCTCGGCCAGCACCTCATTCACCACCGAGGCCGGCAACAACCGCTCTTGCCGTTGGGCGCAGAGCATGAAGCACCCATTGGCAGCGTGCACCAACGCCTGGCCGGGCTCCCCGAGGGGCGGATACCAGCCGAGGGAGAACAGATCCAGCCCGCCGCAGGGCCGGAAGCCGTGCCCGGCGAGGGCATCCTCGATGTCCGCGGCGGTATGACCGAACGCCTCGGTGAGCCGGAAGAGCTGCAGATTCTTAAACCACATCGCGCTTATCGTCCTCTTATCAGCACAGGAAAATCGTAACCGCCCGAGGCTCCTCGAGCGAGAAAACGTTGTCGTCCCAGGGAAAACCTCAGGTGGAGAAACCGTCCTCGGGTCCGCCCTCCATCGGCGGCCGGCGCTCGAACTCGGCAATCACCTGGGCACCCAAGAGCAGGATCACGGCCGCCAGCTCAAAGCTCAGCAGCACCACCACGGCGGTAGCCAGGGAACCATAGACCAGATTCACCAGGGATAGGGAGCGGAAATACCACACCAGCACCCGGCGGGCAATCTCCCACAGCACAGAGGCCACCACCCCGCCGATCAGGGCATGGCGCCAGGCGATGCGACCCACCGGCATGATCAGGTACAGGGCTGTCAGCAGCAGGATCATGCCCATCACCCCGAGCAGGTACAGCAACCCCGGCGAAAGGTGACTGGGGTCCAGCACCAGGCCGAACAACTCGATGCGCTGCTCGCCCAGGGCCTCCAGAGCACCGCTGATAAAGCTGATCAGCAGCAGTCCCGCCCCAATCAGCGTGATGAACACGAAGGGGATCAGGGCCGAGATCACCGCGTGGCGCCGGTGGATCGCCACGCGGCGAAAAAAGATCACCGACATGGCGTTTTCCAGCACCGTGAACGCCATGGTGGAGAAAAAGACCAGGATCAGCATGCCCACCCAGCCCACAATCTCGCGGTTGCGCAGGAAGCTCTCCACATGCAGGAGCAGGGCATCGGCAACGGTGGGAACCAGCAGGTTGAGCTCGTTGCGCATGATAGTCAGGAGCTGAGTCTCCGGAACCACCTGCGAGAGCCCGATGAGCAGCAGCATGAGAAGCGGGACGATGGAGAGCAGCATGTAGTAGGCCACCGCTCCCGAGAGCAACAATCCCTGGTTGCGCCGGAAGCTCACCAGGACCTGCTTGAGGAACTGACCGCTCCGGTGGCTCAGGGTCTCGAGGTTCGGCAGGATGCTCAGCACGGATGGGGGTTGCACTACAGCCAAACTCGGGGCACCGATCACAGGTCGCCAGGCAGCCGGCGCCTCGGATGTGGTGGTGGGATCGCCGCGTCGCCGATGGGCCCCCAACCGGGGACTCAAGAGACCCGCATCATCTTACCCGCCATGCCTAACACTATAAAGCCGAGATCCGCGGCCACGACCTCAGAGCTCGTGAACGAATCTGTTGCGCGACCCGATGGGCTCAGGGGATTCGCTGCGAGGTAACTGTGCTCGGGCCACGCGCGACATTTCTTCCCACCCTCTCAGCCTGACATGCGCACCGGCAGGCGTCTGGCTCCCCAATGGCCCGGACCCTCGTGGAAGACGCCCGCGCAGGGCGTCCCACAGGCAGCGCAGCGCCCATCCTGGGTCAGCCCCCAGTGGCCGAGGCAATACCAATCCCGCTCGATGAGAAGCGCGCCGCAGGCATGACACCAGGTGCTGCCGCCGCGGGGATCGTGCACGTTCCCGGTGTAGGCGTAACGCACGCCATTGCGCAGGGCGATTTCCCGGGCGCGGGTGAGGCGCTGGGCGGGAGTGGGTGGGATGTCGAGCATCTTCCAGTCGGGGTGGAAGGCGGTGAAATGCAGGGGCACCTCGGGACCCAACGCCTCGACCACCCATTGGGTGAGGCGTTCGAGCTCCGTGTCGCTGTCATTGTGCCCCGGAATGAGCAAGGTGGTGAGCTCGAGCCACACGCGGGTCTCGCGCTTGAGGTAGATCAGGGTTTCAAGCACCGGCTGGAGGTGTCCCCCGCACAGCCGATGGTAAAAATCCTCGGTAAACGCCTTCAGGTCCACGTTGGCCGCGTCCATACCGGCGAAGAGGTCCTCCCGCGCCCCGGCCAGCACATAACCGGCCGTCACCGCCACGCTCTTGATGCCGAGTGGGTGGCAGGCATGCGCCGTGTCCCTCGCATACTCGAGGAAGATGACAGGGTCGTTGTAGGTGTAGGCCACACTCCGGCAGCCGAGCGCTTGGGCCTTGCGCGCGATCTGCTCGGGTGTGGCCGCATCCGCCAGGGTATCGATCTCGCGGGACTTGCTCAGGTCCCAGTTCTGGCAGAACTTGCAGGAGAGATTGCAGCCCGCGGTGCCAAAGGAGAAAACGGCAGTACCGGGAAGGAAGTGATTCAGCGGCTTTTTCTCGATGGGGTCGACGCAGAATCCGCTCGAACGCCCGTAGGTGGTCAGCACTATCTGCTCGCCGTCCCGGGCGCGAACGAAGCACAAGCCCGCCTGCCCGTCCTTGAGCTTACAGGCCCGCGGGCAGACGTCGCACTGCAAACGACCATCGTCCAGCCGGTGCCAGTACTTCGTTGGATGATGGCTTGGTCTGACGAACACCCCACACCTCCGCTTCGGCAACCTGCTCCCTTGACATTCGCTGCCCCCTTCTAAACTTAATGATAGAAGACACCGCATGGCTTGGCAGAACCTGGAGGTCCGCGATGAAAATTCGCCAACCGGCTGTCGCCGGATTGTTCTACCCCGCCGATTCGCGGGCACTGCGGGCACAGATCGAGGGCTTCCTCCGAAGCGCCAAACCCGCGCCGGGGCCACCCCCGAAGGCGCTGGTCTCGCCGCACGCGGGCTACGCCTACTCCGGCCCGGTGGCCGCGAGCGCCTACCGAGCGCTGGAATCCATCGCTGATCGCATCCGCCGCGTGGTGATGGCGGGCCCTTCGCATAGGGTCGGGTTCCGCGGTATCGCCTGCGGCGAGGCGGAACGTCTACACACCCCCCTGGGGGCGGTCGAGGTGGAACAGGGGGCCTACGCCGCCCTCGCCGACCTGCCCCAGGTGCGGCGCTACGAGGCACCCTTCGAGGGCGAGCACTGCCTAGAGGTACAGCTTCCCTTCCTGCAGATGGTGCTGGGCCGCTTCAGTGTCGTGCCCCTGCTGGTCGGGGAGGCAACGAGCGAGGAGGTGGCCGAGGTGCTCGAGCGCCTCTGGGGTGGCGAGGAAACCCTGATCCTGATCAGCTCTGACCTCAGTCACTACCTTGACTACCGGAGCGCCCGCGAGCGTGACGCCAAGACCACCCGGGCGATCGAGGGACTCCTCCCGGAGGCCATCTCCTACGACGATGCCTGCGGTCGCGTCCCGCTCGCAGGGCTGCTGCGGCAGGCCCGGCGCCACGGGCTGCACGCCCACACCCTCGATCTTCGCAACTCCGGCGATACCGCCGGGCCACGTCATCAGGTGGTGGGTTATGGTGCCTACGCCTTCGCCTGAGCCCAACCGGATATCAGAGGCGGAGCGGCAGGCCCTGCTCGGATTGGCGCGGAGCTCGATCCTGCACGGGCTGCGAGAGGGCAGGCCCTTGGCGGTGCGCGTGACCGACTTTCCGCCGGCGCTCCAGGCGTTGCGGGCCAGCTTCGTGACGCTGCACTGCAGCAATGAGCTGCGGGGGTGTATCGGACACCTCGAAGCGGTGCAGCCCCTAGCGACCGACGTGGTCGAGAACGCCTTCTCCGCGGCCTTTCGCGATCCCCGCTTTCCGCCGCTTGCAGCTGCCGAGCTGCCGTCGCTCCGGATTCACCTCTCCGTGCTGACGACTCCCACACCCCTGGCGTTTGCCTCGGAGCAGAAGCTGATCGCCCAACTGCGGCCAGGTCACGACGGACTGATTCTCGAAGAGGGCCGCAAGCGCGGCACCTTCCTGCCCTCGGTGTGGGAATCGCTGCCGCAACCGCGGGAGTTCCTGCGACATCTCAAACTCAAGGCCGGCTTAGGGGCCGGCTATTGGTCGCAGCAGGTCAAGGGCTATCGCTACGAGGCGGAGTCGTTCGGGGAATCGGCGTGAGGGCCCCTCGCCGCTTCGCACAGGCGGGGGAGAGGGTCGCAATCGGCGGCGGACTAGCGCCGGCGGCCCCGTTCTAGTCTCGGCTTCTCTTTCTCCACCCGAATCGAGCGGCCATCGAGCTCCCGGCCATCGAGGGCCGCCATCGCTTCCCGCGCCTCGTGGCCCTCCATTTCCACCGTCGCAAAGCCACGGCATTCACCACTGAAGAGGTCCTTGGAAAGCCTCAGGCTGCGCACCCGGCCAAAAGGGGAGAATAGGGCTTGGAGTCCCTCCTCGGTCATGGTCCGAGGAAGGTTACGAACGGAAATGCTAATCATCGGGAGATCCTAAAGGTACGGGGCGAAGGCAGCCGACGGGGTCCCGGACATACCGGCCTTCCTAACGAAACGGCCCGCTCTGCGCGGGCCGCTGGACTGGCATCGAGTACCCGGGTTATACGGCCTCGACGTTTTCCGCCTGCGGGCCTTTCTGGCCCTGGCCGACCGTAAACTTCACCCGCTGGCCTTCGGCGAGGGTGCGACGGCCAGTCCCCACGATGGAGCGGAAGTGAACGAAGATGTCGGGCCCGTTCTCACGCTGAATGAACCCATAGCCTTTTTCGTCGTTGAACCACTTCACGACACCGGATTGCTGTTCTGACATAGAAGTTCCTTGATACTTGATAACTTACGGATATCGGCTAAGGAGTGTCCTTAGCGTTAGGCCTCAACCATGGAAGCTTGCGGCCTGCGCAGCAGTCGGACCGTAACAGGGACCGGAACTACGTACGGTAGAGCGGTGGGCATTCCAAGCGAGCGTCGTCAGATTAGCCTGACCGCGCCAATTAAGCAATAAGGGGATTTCCCTAGTAGCCCGATATGCGTATCAATCAGGGGGTTGCCGAAACCAAGCTCCCGTTCCTGGAGACACCCTTACCCATTCCCGCAGATTAGCAGGGGAGGTTTCCCTCGGTCGTCGCGCGGGAAACAGAGTGGTTCATGGCGCAAACAGCAATCTGTTCAAACTGGCTCAAGGTTCCCAATACCTCGGGACTACATCATACCGAGCTCGAGGCGGGCTTCATCCGACATCCTCTCGGGCCCCCAGGGCGGATCCCAAACCAGATTCACCGCGATGTCCCCCACCCCTTCCACCTGGCCGACTGCTTCCTCCACCATCTTCGGCATCATTCCGGCCACCGGGCAGGCGGGTGCGGTGAGGGTCATGTCCACTACCACATCCGCGCTTGGGCCAACCTCGATCCGGTAGATCAGGCCGAGGTCGTAGATGTTCACCGGGATCTCCGGGTCGCAGACCCCGCGCAAGGCCTCGACGATGGCCGCCCTCATCGCCTCGGGGTCGAGGCAGGGGGTGTGCACGTCGCGCAATCCCTGATCGGCGACGAGATTCGACTCCTCGGGTTGGTGCTCATGGCCGCCGAAACCGGCAAAGCGCGCCAGTCTGTTCATGGTTGACCTCTAGAGTTTGCCTCAGGCCTTGAGCGCGAATCCGCTCACCGGTCGATCCGCCTCACTCCGCCGGCGCCCGCTCCAGCCGTTGACCCACCTGCTCGGCGACATGCTCGCGCAGGGGCTGTGGGCCGAGGGCGTCGATGATCTCGCCGGCAAAACCAAGGCACAGCATGCGCCGGGCGAGGGCCGCAGCGATGCCCCTTGAGCGCAGATAAAACAGCATCTCCGGCTCGATCTGACCCACTGTCGTGCCATGGCTGCACTTGACGTCGTCAGCATGTATCTCTAGCTGAGGCTTGGTATCGACCTCCGCCTCCCGGGAAAGCAACAGGTTCTTGTTCGAGAGGTGGGCATCGGTTTTCTGAGCATCCACGGCGACGACGACGCGGCCGTCGAACACGGCGCGGCCTCGTCCATAGAGGATGCCCTTGAAATTCTCCCGGCTGGAGCATTGCGGCACTCCATGCTCCACATCGAGATGGTAGTCCATGACCTGCCCATCACCCGCCAGGTAGAGCCCCTGCAGATTACACACCGCATGCCGGTCGTTAAAGCGCACCACCGAGTCGGTACGGGCCCAGGCGGCACCAAGCCCCACATTCACGCCCTCATAGCGGCTCGCCGCCCCTTGGCTCAGAAAAACACCCGAGATGTGGAAAGCCCGCGGGCTTTCAAGCTGCACCCGGTAGTGCCGCAGCAGGGCGCCTTGGCCGAGCGATAGCTCCAGAACCGCATTGGTACAGTACAGTGAACTACCCAGACTGACATAGCGCTCGATCAGGGTAACCTCGGCACCCTCTTCGAGCACCACCAGATGGCGCGGCTGGGCGACCCGTGGCTCGTCCATCCCCACCGAGAGGTGAATGAGCTCGATGGGCCGCTCGAGCATCGTCCCTCGATCAACTAGCAGAACAAAGCCGTCATCGATTCCCGCGGTATTGAGGGCGGAGAAGAGATGCGCACCCTCCCCAGCGACCCGGGTCAGCCGACCCTCCAGCGCATCGGGGTCGGCCGCGAGAATCTGCCGCAGTCCACCAGCCCGCACCCCTCGGGGCAACTCGGCGAGATGGGAGAGGTGGGCGAGAAAACGGCCGTTGACCAGCACCACCCGATGGGCATCGAGGCCCTCGATCAGCACCTGGTCGAGGTCGTCGGCCTGTATCGCCGTGAGCAACTCCCCATGGCACCGAAATGGTTGCTCCAGGAGGGACTTCAGACCGGTGTAGCGCCACCCTTCCTGCTTCGCGGTGGGGACACCCTGTACGCGCAGTCGCCGCAGCGCATCCTGCCGCTCGGCCCGCAGCCAGGAAATCCCTGCCCCAGGCAGGGGCTCGGTGCCGCCCGCAAGCCAACCCTCGAGGTTGATCGGCGCCTGGAGGACGGCGTTATTCATGCTGCCTTCTCACCCGCGATCCAGCTGTAGCCCTTCTCCTCCAACTCCAGGGCCAACTCCTTGCCGCCGGAGCGGATAATGCGGCCCTTGGACAGAACGTGGACGTAGTTGGGCTCGACGTAGTCGAGCAGGCGCTGGTAATGGGTGACCAGGATGACGGAGCGCCCGGGGCTGCGCAGGGCGTTGACCCCGTCGGCGACGATGCGCAGGGCGTCGATGTCGAGACCGGAGTCGGTTTCGTCGAGAATGGCGAGCTTGGGCTCCAGGATCGCCATCTGGAAGATCTCGTTGCGCTTCTTCTCCCCGCCGGAGAAGCCGGCGTTGACCGCGCGCTTGAGCAGGCTGTCGTCCAGGTGCAGGATCTTTAGCCTCTCGCGCATCAGGCGCATGAAGGACACCGCGTCGAGCTCCGCCTCGCCACGCGCCTTACGGATGGCATTGAGCGCCGCCTTCAGAAAATAGGTGTTGTTCACCCCCGGCAGCTCCACGGGGTACTGGAAGGCGAGGAACAGACCCTTGTGGGCGCGCTCCTCGGGCTCCAGTCCAAGCAGATCCTCCCCCTCGAACAGGGCGGAGCCACCCGTCACCTCGTAGCCCTCGCGGCCGGAGAGGACGTGCGCAAAGGTGCTCTTACCGGATCCGTTGGGACCCATGATGGCGTGCACCTCGCCGGGGCGCACCTCCAGGTCGAGACCCTTGAGGATCTCCTTGCCATCGACGCTGGCCTTCAACCCCTTGACCGATAACATCTTCAGTACCTCCGCGCAGATAACGCGCTAATCGCTTCGCGAGCCGTTCACAGACCTTGATTCAACCGACGGCACCTTCCAGGCTGATGCTGAGCAGCTTCTGGGCCTCTACCGCGAACTCCATGGGGAGTTGTTGGAAGACCTCCTTGCAGAAGCCGTTGACGATCATGGAGACCGCGTCCTCCGCCGACATACCCCGGGAACGGCAGTAGAAGAGCTGGTCATCGCTGATCTTGGAGGTGGTGGCCTCGTGCTCGAGCTTGGCGGTGGGGTTCTTGACCTCGATAGAGGGGTAGGTGTGGGCCGAACAGGTGTCGCCGATCAGGAGCGAGTCGCACTGGGTGTGAGTGCGCGCGTTCTCCGCCCGCTGAGCGATGCGCACCAGGCCCCGATAGGCCTGCTGTCC
>JAEHCY010000516.1 GCA_016880695.1 Chromatiaceae bacterium
CGCAGTTGCCAAGGCTCGCGGGCTTCAACCGCCGGCGCCGTGAGCTCGCGCTACGTTACCTGGAGCGGCTGAGCCCTTCCGATCTCCTGGTGCTGCCCGAGGATGTCTCCGGCCATAGCTGGCACATGTTCTGTGTCTGTGTGGATTTCGCCGCGTTGGGGACCACCCGGCACCGATTCCTTGAAGACCTCAGGCGCGAGGGGATCGCGGCCGGCATCCACTATCCCGCCATGCACCTGTTTGGCCTCTACCGGCAGCTCGGCTATGGGCCGGGGGATTTCCCCGCGGCGGAGCGTATCGGTGAGCAGACCCTCACCCTGCCGTTGTTCCCGACGATGGCGGATGCGGACGTGGATCGCGTGTGCGAGGTTCTGGTCGGGCTGCTTGCGCGGGGGCGGGGACGATGAGCGCGCCGCAATTCTCCACCGAGGTTTCCGTGGTCATCCCCGTGTTCAATGAGGAGGCGGTGCTGCCTCAGTTGTTCGAACGCATCTACCCGGTGCTCGACGGCCTGGGCCGTTCCTACGAGCTGGTGTTGGTGGACGACGGCAGCCGGGACCGCTCGCCGGCGCTGCTGCGCCAACAGTACCAAGCGCGGCCCGATGTCACCCGCGTGGTCTATCTGCGCGCCAATGCCGGCCAGCATGCCGCCATTCTCGCCGGGTTTGAGCAGTCGGTTGGCCGCCGGGTGATCACCCTGGATGCGGATCTGCAGAATCCACCCGAGGAGATCCCCAAGCTCCTCGGTGCCCTCGACGAGGGGCACGATTATGTGGGCACCATCCGCCGCGAGCGGCGCGATGCCAAGTGGCGGGACTGGGCGTCGAAGATCGTCAACCGCCTGCGCGAGCGCCTCACCAGCATCCGCATGACGGACCAGGGCTGCATGCTGCGCGCCTATGATCGGGAGATCGTGGCTGCGGTGCTCGAGTCCCGCGAGAGCCACACCTTCATCCCGGCCCTGGCCTACCTCTATGCCGGAAACCCCACAGAAGTGGTGGTGGAGCATGAGGCGCGCGCGGCGGGGGAGTCGAAATATCCGCTCTACAAGCTGATCCATCTCAACTTCGACCTGATGACCGGCTTTTCGCTGGCGCCTCTGCATCTGTTCTCCCTGATCGGCATGGCGATCGCTTTGTTATCGTTCGCCTTTGTCTTTGTCCTTGCCGTTCGGCGTCTCATCGTCGGCCCGGAAGCCGAAGGTTTGTTCACCCTGTTTGGCATCCTGTTTTTCCTCGCCGGCATCATCCTCCTCGGCATCGGCCTGCTCGGGGAGTACGTGGGCCGCATCTATGTCCAGGCCCAGGGGCGGCCGCAATATCTCGTCCGGGCCGTGCTGGGCGGGACCGCGACGGGGCCATCCCAGGAGGAATTCCCCCGATGAGCGCTACCGGTCAGTGCGCGGTGGTGTTCGCCTATCACAATGTGGGGGTGCGCGGACTTTCGGTGCTTCTGAGCCTTGGGGTGGAGGTGCCCCTGGTGGTCACCCATCGGGATAATCCCGATGAGAACATCTGGTTCGACAGCGTCCTCGACCTGGCCGACCGGCATGGGGTTCCCGCCATCACCCCCGACGATCCCAATACCGCCGAGGTGGTCGATCGCGTGCGGGCCGCCGCGCCCGACTGGATCTTTTCCTTTTACTACCGGCACATGCTGAAGGAGGC
>JAEHCY010000517.1 GCA_016880695.1 Chromatiaceae bacterium
ACGGCCACGGTGGCCATCTCGGTCCCCTCGTCGATCATCAGGATGCGGGCGGGTATCGCCAGACACATGGGAGAGAAGGGCCTCTAATTTAATCGGAATGCTCGCGCGGCACACCCCGGCCGCACCCTGATGCGCAACCCAGGGACGGTCCTTGCCCGCGCTACCACCGCGAAGCCTGTCCGGGAGGGTTTGGTTCCACGCCCACTAGGATAGCCCAAGGGATCACCCACCGCGAAGATCACCTGAGCGTACACGCGGGCCCCGGCACGCCCACCCCAGGTAGACAGCACCGGCAAGCCTGGGTAGCATCCCGCCGGCTTCCGCCATTCGGTGCCATACCCATGCTCACCCCCGAACAGCTCGCCCACCTGCGCTCGGACATAGAATTCTCTGCCACCCTCCATGGCCACAGCTTCAGCTTCCGCAGCACCTGGGGACTCTTCTCCCCCCGTGCCATCGACGAGGGGACCCGGCTCCTCGCCGAGGCGCTGGTGGTGAACGAGAACGACGACTGCCTGGATCTCGGCTGCGGCTACGGACCCCTGGGGCTGGTGCTGGCGGCCCTCGCGCCTAAAGGGCAAACCCTGATGGTGGACAAGGACTTCGTGGCGGTGGAATTCAGCAACAAGAACGCCCGCATCAACCGGCTCGACAACGCCCGTGCCCTCCTGAGCAACGGATTCGACCAGATCCCGCCGAAGCTCCGTTTCGATATCATCGCCTCCAACATCCCCGCCAAGGTGGGTAAAGAGCTACTCTCACTCTACCTCCACGACGCCCGCAACCGCCTCAAGCCCGGGGGCCGACTCTACCTGGTGACGGTGAGTGGCCTGCGCCAATTCATGAAGCGCAACCTCGAAGAGGTGCTCGGCAACTACGACAAGCTCAAACAGGGCCAGGCCTACACGGTGGCCCTGGCGGTGAAGCGCCGGGGATCGCCCCCCCTTACAGCTTACCGAGCCCCGCCAGCAGACGACTCGCCTCCTGACCCACCTCGGTCGTCGGGCCCAGCTCCTTCGCCTTGAGCAGGGCCGCCTCCGCCCCCGCCGTGTCCCCGGCACGGGCCTTGGTGAAACCGAGACTGAGCCAAAGGCGCTGATGGCTCGGGGCAACCCGAGCCCCCTCCTCCAGGGTACGCAGGGCAGCGGTACTATCACCGCTATACAGCAAGGCCAGGCCGAGGTCGTTGAGGGCATCCGCGTCACCAGGGCTCAGCTCCAGCACCCGACGATACAGCGCAATGGCCTCGGCGAAGCGACGCTGCTCGAAAAGCTGGTCCGCCCGCTGCCCCAGCAGCAAGGGATTGGCCTCGACCATCGCGTCGGGGATGCGGCTGGTCCCGGCGTCGAGCGCCGAGCCCTGGACCCAAGCGGGCGAGGCCGCCGGACCCTGGTGGGGACTGGCGCTCGCGGTCTCTGAGGCTGAGGCCGCTGCCGGCGCCGCTGGGTGTCGCAGATAGTAATCACGGGTGACCGCAAACACGGCAAATCCATAGAACAGGAGTAAGCCGATCAGCACCAGCCACTGCAAGGGGGAGAGCTTTGGCATGACGAATGACTCCTCGGCGACGATTGGGTGAATACCTCAGAAGGCGTGGGGAACGTATGATACGTCGGAGCGGGGTACGCCAAGGGTCGAGACCGGCGCGACGACAATTTCTGTGTTCTCGCTCACACTTTTTCTGGTCTACAATGGAAACCGGCGAACCGGTATTGAACCCTCTGGGGTCATAAGTGCCCAGCGGAACCCGCCAGCGAGTACAACCTGCACATCCCAAGAACCGACCCGAGGAGAGATCAACCATGACCACCCCAGTCAAAGACCTGCGCGGCGCTACCCCAAGCATTGTCGAGAAACTCAAAGAAAAGGGCATTATCAACAACGAGCAACTGCTCGCGGCCGCCTCGACCCCACAGCAACGTAAAGAGCTGGCGGGGGCCTGCGGCTGTGACGCACGCGACATCCTCGAGCTGACGAACCGGGCCGATCTGTCCCGCATCAAGGGCATCTCGGGGATCTATTCCGACCTCTTGGAGAAGACGGGTGTGGACACAGTGAAAGAACTCGCCACGCGCCGCCCCGACAATCTGCACGCCAAGATGGTGGAGACCAACCAACAGCAGCAGGTGACCAAGCAGCCACCCTCCGCCGCGATGGTGGAATCCTGGGTACAACAGGCAAAGGACCTGCCCAAGACCCTGAGCTACTAAGCCCTCTGATGCTCGACGCCCCCGGCTGCGATCCGGCCGCAGCCGGGGGGGAATGGAGCGCAGGCTCCCTTCAAGCGCGAGACCATCCGCCTCGCCCCAAATTATTCGCGGGGCGAGGGGTCTGTCTCCTTGCCCTTGCGAAATCGAAGAAAAAAGCTCTCCCGCAACAGATCCACCTCCTCCACCAGGGTAAACCCCGCCTCGCTGACCTCGCGGACCACCTGGTCGCGGTCGCCCCGCACATGGCTGAGAACCCAGGGTGAGTTGGCACCCGCCACCCGCCGGAAATCGATGATGACCAGCTCACCCTCCGGCCGCAGCGCAGCCGCGATGGAGGCCAACACGGCGCCGGGGTACTCGAAATGGTGATAGGTATCGCAGACGAACACCAGATCCAGGCTGGCGGGATCGAGCCCCGTGCTCTGTTGGGACCCGACCCGGGCGCTGACCTGGTCGAGCCCCTGCGCCGCGGCCCGGCGCAGAATGTTCTCGACGAACCCCGGCGAGACGTCCACCGCCACCACCCGGCCCCCGGGGACCACCGCGCGGGCGAACAACAGCGTGAACAGCCCAGTCCCGGCGCCCACGTCGGCGACCCGCATCCCCGGCCTCACCCCCGTGGCGGAGAGGATCTCGGCGCGGCGATCAAACACCTCCCGCCCCGGGCGCTCGAAGGTCTGGCGCCAGCGGTCGAAATCGACGTCCGCATACGGGGCGTTGATCTCCGCTCCGACCGCCCGCCAAGGACCCTCCTCAGCCGCGGGGACAACGGCCCAGCCGATGAGCCCCAGCGCGAGCGCCGCACCACCGAGGGCGCGGCGGCAGCGCTTGACGCCCCCTCGCACCCGGGACCGGTCGTGCCCCTCGATCTCGCTCACCCCATCGCCCATGTCACGGCCCCCTTGCCCAAAATCGCTCCATCGTCGAAACTCCGCCAGCAGATCCCTCGGCCGAACCCGCGTTGTTTGCGGATCCGCCCATCCTACCCGCGGCTCCTCGCAACGGGCACCTGATTGAACCATGACCATTGACCATCCATCCAACCAAAAGTCCCCTGGCCAAAGCAACACCGGCCGGCTACCGGGACGCCCTGACGACGAGGACGATCTCTTCACCGATCCCATGCCCCTCGACCCCGATGCAGATTTCGAGCAGGCCCTCGAGCGGGTGCTGAGCCGGGACCGAGTCGTGCCCAGCGTGCCTCGCGGGGCACGCCCTGCCGCGGGGCCTCAGGCCTCTACCAAGTCGGGCTCTGATCACGGCTATGCTGCGGATCAGGATCCCTTCGACCGCTTCTCCGGCACCCCCGCGGCGCGCGATCTAGAGGCATTGGCCCGCCTCGCAGCCGAGGATCGCAAGCGGGAAGCCGAAGCGCTAGAAGACGCGCCTGAGGAGACCGCCGCCGAGTCCGCGGGTCGCTTTCCCGATTGGATCGTCCTCGCCGGCGCAGTAACGGCCCTACTCGGGGTGCTGCTGGGCGGCGCGGGACTCTACACCGCCTGGCGCCACTCCGGCCAGCTCGAGCGGATCGAAGCCCGCCTCGGCGCCCCGGAAGCGGTTGGCGAACCCACGCCTAAGGGAGCCAGCGGCACCGAGATGCTCACCCAGGCGGCCGGCCTGCGCAGCCTCCGCGAGGAGCTGAGCACCCTGTCCGATCAGTTGCGCACCCAGGCCGCGGAGGACCGGCACAACCTCCAGATGGCGCTGCGCGAGTTCGGACCGCCCTTCGAGCAGCGCCGGAAGGCCCCGGAGGCGGCCGTCGATGAGACCACTCGCAGCGGTGACCCCCCGGCAACCCGAGGGGCCCCGCGCGCTGTCCCCCCCCAAACCGCGGCGGCGGCCCCTAAATCCAACGATGTGACCAAGCCACCGCCTGTCAGACCCTCGACTGGGCCCTGGGCCATCGCGGTAGGCTCCTTTACCGATCCGGCCGCAGCGACACAGGAGGTCGAGCGCCTGCGCGGTCTCGGGGTAGCGGCCGAGATCCAGGCGGTGCAGACTGAGAGCAAGACCTGGCACCGCATCAGCGTGGTGGGGTTTCCGAGCCGCGAAGCGGCGCAGGCCTACGCCAACAGCGCCAAAGCCAATCCTCGACTCGCGCGCATCTTCGCGGACTACTGGATCGGCAAGCGCTAGCGGGCGCGCCGAGCCAGCGTATCGGATCGGTCTTCGCCCCGCCGATGGCAACCTCTTCCCACACCAGCCGGCTCCTGCTCACGCCCGCGGACCCCAGGTTCAGCCCTGACCTCCACGCCCTCGCGAGCGCGCTTAGGGACTGCGGATTCATTGGCCAGCCGCTCGCCGAGGGCGAGACGGCCTTCCTGGCCGGGGACCACCTGCTCCAGTGGATCAGCTTTACCGGCTGCTCCCCGCAGATACGCCTGGAGCCGCCGGACGAGGCCGTGGGGTCGTTCTGCCATGTCCGCTTCGCCGGTCCCTACCCGGCACCCCGACTGCTCTGGGGGCGCAACACGCGGCCGCCCCGCTGCCCTTCCTGTCGCGGCCCGATGCGGGACTGGCAGGGGCATCGGGCAGGCTGGGAGGCCTCCGCCGAGGCCCCATTCCCCTGCCCGGAATGCCACCGGACGTTGACCCCGCTCGATCTCGGCTGGCGGGACAACGGCGGTTTCGGCCGCTGCTTCGTCTCGGTGGAGGACGTCTTTCCCGGTGAAGCGGCCCCGGTTCCGGCGCTTTACGGACTGCTCGCGCACGCGAGCGGCAAACCCTGGCGCACCTTCTACATCCAGGACTGACGAGGAAGACCCCTCACGCTGATCCGACCAGGGTCACACCCTCCGGAAGAGCCACCTCCATCCTCACCGGCAGGTGATCGGAGACGGAATACGCCAGGACCTCCTCCGTCAGGACGCGGAGCGAGGGTGAGACCAGGATGTGGTCGAGGGTTCGCTTTGGACGCCAACTCGGGAACGTCTTTTTCGTAAGGCCGCTTCCCCACAAATCCACCGCCCGAAGAAAGAATTGGAACTCCCCGGAGGATCGGTCGCAGTTGAAATCGCCCATGAGCACCAGGTGGGGATACTGGGCGACCAGCTCGCTCATGTAGGCAAATTGGCGCTTCCGCGCCCGCCGTCCCAGCGCCAGGTGGATGACGCAGACCCCGAGCACCGCGCCGTCGCTGGTTGGAAACTCGAGCAGGATGGCGCCGCGACCGGGCAATCCCGGTAGGCGGTGCTCGATGATGTGCGCCGGCTGCAAACGGCTGAGCACCCCGTTGCTGTGCTGGGCGATCTTGCCCAGACGGCGATTGACCTGGCTGTACCAGTGCGGAAAGCCGGCAAGTTGGGCCAGATACTCGGTCTGATCGATGAATCCGCTGCGCAGGCTACCGGAGTCCACCTCCTGCAAACCGACGATGTCGAGATCCTCGAGGGTCGAGGCGATGCGGTTGAGGTTCTGCAGGCGCTCGCGGTGGGGCAGCAGGTGCTTCCAGCTCTGGGTGAGGTACTCCCGATAGTGCTGGGTATCGACACCCCCCTGGATGTTGTAGCTGAGCAACCGAAGCCGCTGGGGACTCGGAAGCTCCGAATCCACAGACACCGCCGATTCCACCAGGGGCGCTGAAGGGACGGGCTGGGTCATCCCAAGACCAGCGCGGTGGTCGGTACCCTCGCGAGGACCCATTGGCGGGGAAGCGACACGCGCGGCCGGGCGCCCGGTCGGCTACGGCCGCGTGCGCAGTTCTCGACACCCGCGGCCACCCCCGCCATTTCCGTGGCGCGCGGGTGAAAAAAAGGGCAGCCCGAAGGCCGCCCTTTGGGTGCCGAAAGCCGGGGGCCAGGCCTAATCGGTCAACCCTTGGGTGTACTGGACCACCGCGGCGATCTCGGCATCGGTCATGCGCGCGGCCACTCCACGCATCATCCCATTGGGATCATTGGCCCGTTTGCCGGCGCGGAAGTCTTTCAGCGTGCTTTCCATGTACTGGGCATGCTGCCCCCCGATACGCGGGAACTTGGCCAGCCCGAGCCCGCTGCCGGCGGGACCGTGACAGCCGGTGCAGGCGGGGAGGCCGGTGGCCGGATTTCCACCGCGGTAGATTTTCTCACCCTGCTCCACCGCCGCCGGATTTGCCGTACCGCCGCTCTGCTTGAGGCTGGCGAAATAGGCCGCGATGTTCTGCATGTCCTGCTCGTTGAGGGGTGCCACCTGGGGCATCATCAGCTCATTCTGGCGCTCGCCGGCCTTAAAGTTCATCAGTTGCTTGTTGAGGTACTCCGGGTGCTGGCCCGCCAGTTTGGGCCAGATGGGGTTCGGGCTGTTGCCATCGGGGCCATGACAGGCCACGCAAGCGGCGGCCTTCGCCTGACCCGCACTCGCATCGCCCGCCGCATGGGCACCGGTGGAGACGATCGCCAACGCCACTGAAGCAGAGATCAGCCAAGTATTCATTATCGATCCTGAGCAGTTGTTGATGGGTGGTTGCCGGTGCTGACCCAAACGGGGCGACGGGGCTATTGCAGGCGCCGCCTCGATACCGGCTGGACGACGCCCTAGACATCGCAAAGGTATATCAGAAAATCGCCATATTGGTCAAATCGGGTCAACGCCGGGACCCTGGGAAGGCGGCTTCCGCAGGGATCCGCGGTCAGGCTCGAAACACATAACCCACAGCGCCGACCCACCCACACCGAGACCCTGCCTCGGCACGCCCGGCGCAGGCCCGGGCGCCGCGCGACCAGACTCAGTGCTTCATCATCGTGGACTCGACCGTCTTCACGGGAATCCTGAGCTCCTGGGTGCTGTCGTCCTCGAACACCAACGTCAGGTCGATGGGGTTCTCGGGCTTGAGCGGCTGTTTGAGCCCGATCAGCATGAGATGCAACCCACCGGGTTGGAGACTGACGGTCTGGCCCGCCGGCACCTCGATGCGCGGCACCCGTCGCATCTTCATCATGCCCCCCTCCATGAGGTGGGTGTGCAGCTCCACCACATCGGCGGCGGTGCTCTTGGCCCCCACCAGCGCGTGGCTCGCGGCCCCGTTATTGCTGAGACCCAAGAAGGCCGCGCTATTGGGCTGCCCCGGCGGCACCGCCCGCGCGTAAGGGTCCTTGACACCGATATCATCCGCCGCGCCGGCGGCAAACACCGGGGCAGCACCGACGGCCGCGGCGCAGAAAGCCATCGTTAGAAAGATCTTTCTCATGGATCGCCTCCAAGAATTGTGCAAAGGAAAATCACTCCACTTCAGCCGCGGGCCCCGCCGGTAACCACCGGCGAATGGCCTCGAGGATACGCGGCGGTGGCGTGGCGTGCTCGAGGGTCTCCACCAAACGCCCATCCGGGGCCACCAGATAGGTAAAGGCGGAATGATCCACCAGGTAGCCCAGGGTCTGGTCGGGCTCCGCCCGCCGATAGGCGGCACCATACTGATCGGCAACGCGACCAATCTCCTCCGGGCTTCCGGTTAGCCCCAGGATCCGCGGATGAAAATAGCCCGCGTACTCCCTGAGCCGAGCGGTGCTGTCGCGCTCGGGGTCGACGCTCACGAACAGGACCTGCACCCGCTCGAGCGCCTCGGCCGGAAGGGCCTCCAACGCCTTGCTGATGATGGCCAGGTTGGTCGGGCAAACGTCGGGGCACCAGGTATAGCCGAAGTAGATGAGCACCACCTTGCCGCGCAGCTCCGCCAGCCGCTCGGGCCCGCGCCAGGACTGGAGCACAAAATCGCCCCCCGCGGGTGGCCGCGCCAGCCCGAGCGCCGCGTGCTCCCATGGGGGCTGCGGTTCCCAGACCAGCAGCACCCACAGCAGCGCTCCCGCCAAGGCCGCCACAAGGAACGCTAACCGGCCCCTCTTCAATCGCAACCGCATCCTGATGGGAATCGGGCAGGCCCCAGGGACACAACTCAAGACCCCGGGCTCGCCGTTTCGAAGCGAAAAGGCGCAGCCACCAGGCCCTCGGGGGTACGCACCAGCACCTTGGCCTCCCAGAGCATGCGACTGCGCACGCAGACCGGAAGCGTGCCCCCGCCTTCGAATCGTCCCGGCTCCGTCTGCTGGAGCTGAATCCGGTTGAAACCCATGTTCATATCGACACCGCTGAAGTCCACCGAGATCTCCGCGGCACCCAGTCCCGCCGTGCGCACCTCGAGTCGCAGGGGTTGCGCCGCCGGCAGCGAGCGCGGCTCGATCCCGAAACGGATCTCGCCCGCGCCCGGCAGTCGCGCCCAACAGGGGCCGGCGCGCAGATCACAGGTTGGATCGAGCGGCGCCACCCCGGCGAGCTCCGGATACAGAAGCGGCCAAGCCTTATAGACCAGGGCACCCACCAACGCCAGGCCCAAAACAGCCGCGAGGATCCAGAGAACGAGGCGCCCTTTGTCCATACCCACAATGATCGGCCATCGAGAATGCCAGGACACCAGGGTTGCCCCGGCGTTGAAGAATATCAACTCAATTCAGTGAAACGCAAAGAGAAGCGCGCAGATACCCATCCAATTGCGCATGATCGGGGCAAATCCCGCATCGGCTGCGGGATCTGCCCAAGCCCCCTCCGTCCCCGCCCGAACCGCGCGGCGCTCGCCGTTGCATCGGGCGCGCCGCGGCGGACTGGGGTGCGGACCAGGGACGCCACCCCCCTAGGGCTCGATCTCGACCAGCACCTCTTCGGGATTTACCGCATCGCCCTTGCGTACAAACAGGCCCGTGACCCTGCCACCGATGGGGGCCGGGATCTCGGTCTCCATCTTCATGGCCTCGGCAACCAGCACCGGCTGGCCCGCCTCCAGGGTGTCACCCTCCTTGACCATGACCTTCACGATG
>JAEHCY010000518.1 GCA_016880695.1 Chromatiaceae bacterium
ACCTGGTGAAGAAGTACTGTCGGATCATGGGATGGGAGGTGCCCGACCTCGACGAGAAGGCCGCCCGTGATCGGCTGTTTCAGGCCCTGCGGGCGGCGATGGCGCAGGTGGAATCCGAGCGGTAAGGAAGGCGCTGGGCACCCCTCCCCGCCGGCCCCGCGGCCTGCTGCAGAAGTCGCGAGGCGTGCCCGGGGGTCATGCGCCCGGCGGGAATCGCTCGAGCACGGCGGTGGATATCAGCTCCAGGGCGTGGCGCGTACACAGCTCTATGCCCACATTCGGGATTACCGCCACCCCGTGGCGATCGGCCTGATCCACCAGGAACTGCTGCAGTTGCCAGATGCGCTCGAAGTCCTCGAGGTGACGGCGGTCCGAGCGCGTTGGCGCCAGCACCGAGCGCCACTGGAAGTGCCGCGAGAGCTCATCGCGGTCGGCAACCGCCACCAGCATCGGCACCATCAGGGCTTGGGTGTCGGCATCCCCTTGCCCCAACCCCTCCTGTAGAGACGGGTCCAGGTGGGCGCCCTCCACGATGGCCGACTCGCGCTCGGCGAGGCTGCGCTGCACCACCCCGCGGATCGCTACCGCCACCTTATCGGCCTGCGCGCGAAATCCTTCAACCACCCGTTCCGCCTCGCCCAGACTTGCCGGAAGCCGGGGCAGTGCCTGCCAGGCCTGGTAGGTTGAGCGGTGGATCTCCGGGGCCAGGTGCGGCGACACCAACAGCCGCATGACCTCCCTGAGGGTGTCTGTGGACTGGATTCGGCCGATGTCGAGACGCAGACCCAGCTCCGCCGCCAGCGTGCTCTTGCCGCTCCCCGAGCAGCCGCCGATCAGAACCACCAGGGGCAGGCCGCTACGCCGGAACGCCGACCAGGCCCGGACGCGGTCGCTCAGCCCACCGCGAAACCGTTGGCCGATGGCCAGGCATACCCGGTCCCACAGCTCCATATCGAGGATCTCAGCGAGGCCCTCGTGCTGGATCTCGCGAAACACCCGGTGGGTGATCGCCTCGGCCTCCGCCGCGGTTGCCCCTGCCACCGCCAGGCGCTTGGCGACCAGCGGAGCATCGATGCGGCGGGTGATGCCTGGGCCCTTGATCACCGTCACCGCCGCTCCCCCGGCGGCTGCGTCCGCGGCCCGGCCCGGGAACCCGGGTACCGCGGCCTGCCAGGCCAGGATCTCGGCCAGGCGCTGGGCCTCGGCGCCAAAGCGGGTGACGGCGCCAGTCGCGGGGTTCCGCGCGTTGATCAACTGCAGCACGGCGACCACGCCGCGCTCGGCGTCCCCGATCGGCACGCAGAGCAGTGAGCGCGCCCGGTACCCGGTGAGTCGGTCGAGCTCGCGGCTCCCGGTGAGGTCGAAATCAGCCGATGCGCTGAGGTCCGCAATGTTCACCGAGATCGCCTGATGAGCCGCGTAGGCGGCCGCCGACCGGGTCTCCGCCATCTCACCGTCGGGGCGCAGGAGGGGCAGTGCCGGCTGCAGCGGGAGGTCGGGGACGGTGGCGGAACCGGGCACACGCACGGCGGTGAGGTGCAGCCCATCCCCCGCCACTTCGTAGAGGGCGGCCACATCCGCCCGGGTGAGTGCGCAGGCGCCCCGCAGCAGGGGGTCCCAAGGGTCCGCGCGCTCGGCATCGCTGGCGAGGGTTCGGCCAATGTCGCCGAGAAGGGTGAGGGTC
>JAEHCY010000010.1 GCA_016880695.1 Chromatiaceae bacterium
GGTGCCGCTATGCGGAAAGACCCGCGATCTGCTCTGGCTCGGCGCCGAGGGCTATCGCGTGCTGGGGGTGGAGCTGAGCCCCATCGCGGTGGAGTCCTTCTTCGCGGAGAACGGCCTCTCGCCCCAGGTGAGCGCGGAGGGCCCCTTTCGGCGCTACCAGGTGGACGAGATCGCGATCCTGTGCGGCGATTTCTTCCACCTGAGCGCCGCCGGGGTAGGGGGGGTGAGCGCCGTCTACGACCGCGCGGCCCTTATCGCCCTGCCACCGGGGCTGCGCGGACGCTACGCCGAGCACCTCACCGCGCTCGCCCCGGCGGGAACCGAGGGGCTCCTGATCACCCTGGAATACCCCCAGGCGGAGATGGATGGCCCGCCCTTCTCCGTCGCCGAGCCCGAGGTGACCGCGCTCTTCGGCCGGGCCTTTGCGCTCAGCCGGCTCGATGACCTGGACGTGCTGGCCGAGAACCCCCGCTTCCGGGAGCGGGGCCTGAGCCGTTTGCGCGAGAAGGTGTATCGCCTGCGCCGGCGCTGCGACTAGTCCGCGCCGCCGCCCACTTCAGCCGGGCAGGGGCAGGCGATCGAGGATGCGCCAAAGAATGCGGTTGATCTCCTCGCAGCGCCGCTCGATCCCCGCTTGCATCTGCTCCGCGGTTTGCACATAACGCCCCGGCACGAGCTCGTCGGCGCAGTGCGCAAGCAGATCGGCGATGCTCTCGGGAGTGGCCTCCAAGTGGAACTGGAGCCCGAGCACCCGCTCCTGGTAGAGAAAGGCCTGATGGGGGCAGGCAGCGCTCTCGGCCAGGCGCACCGCCCCCGGGGGAATGTCGAAGGTGTCCCCATGCCAGTGGAAGGCGGTGAACCACTCCGGAAGCCCATCAAAGGGCGCCAATTCCCGCGCCTGCGGCGTTAGCCTGAGCGGAAACCAGCCGATCTCTTTCTCCGCGGCCTGGCTCACCCGCGCCCCCAGCACCGCGGCGATGAGCTGGCCACCGAGGCAGACCCCAATGACGGTCTTCCCGGCCGCGATGACCCGACCGAGAAAGGCCTTCTCCGCGACCAGCCAGGGATAGCGGTCATGCTCGTCGACGTTCATGGGGCCGCCCATGACCAGGAGCCAGTCCAACGCCTCGATCTCCGGCAGGGGCTCCCCCTGATCGAGCCGGGTCGAGGTGAGGCGATGACCCGCGGCGGCCGCCCAGGCCCCGATACCCGCCGGGCCCTCGAAGGGTACGTGCTGTAGGAGGTGGATCCTCATCGCCGACGGCCGGTTGCCGCTTCGCTTTTCCCGGAAGGCGCGTTGCCTTGCGCCAGCGGATCGCCAAACCTAGCGAAAAGCGGCCAGCCCTCCGCCGGCCAGAAGCGGCGGTAGATATCGCTGTAGAGGGCGCTGTTTCCGTAGACCTGGAGGAAGCGATCGGCCTTGGGCGTGGCCAAGAAGGCGATCGCCGCACAGCAGGCCATGGCCACGGAGGCGCGCCAGTTGCCAAGGGCGAAGGGCTTGATGGCCGAGCCGAGTGAGCGCTTGCGCCTGAGGGTGCGGTCGCTGAGGTCCACCGCATAGAGCTCGTCGAGCACCAGGTGGAGGCTGTAGCCGAAGGCCAGAAAGGCCCCACACAGCCAGGCATGGGCGGCCTCCCGTCCGAAGGCATGGTGGGCCAGCGCGGCGGTCAGCAGCCCGAAGGACCCGGCCGCCAGCAGGGAATGGAAGATGCCGCGATGGGTGGTCCAGCGCGCGAACAGATGCCCCAGCAGATACCGCACCAAGAGGAATACCCCGAGCAGCAGGAGCAGCATCTCCAGGATGGAGCGGCCCGCCGAGAACGCGAATAGGGCAAGGAAGCCCCCGAGCACCCCCAAAGAGGCGAACAGGAGCTGACTGGGCCGGGATTGGTCGGAATCGAGGTCCGGCAGGATGCCGCCGATGCTCCCCAGTACCCACAGGGACCAGACCTCGGCCGGGGCCACCCGGCCAACCCCGTAGAGGCTGGCGGCCAGAGCGCCGCTCAGGAGGGAGGCCACCGTGATGTGGGTCTTGAAGTTTGCCAATTGCGGACCACCTTGCGAGCCTGACCCTATTCTAGATCCCCCGGCCGCCGCCCGATAGCCCCCTACCCCGAGTTGGCTCACCGCCCCTAATCTTCGTTGCTCTCTTGACCCAGGGGGGCGGGCGCACTGGGTGAGGTCCTGATGTGGATCTCCCGCTGCGGGAAGGGAAACTCGATACCCTGCTGCCGAAATGCGGCCTCCACCGCGAAGTTGATGTCGCTGATGACGTCCGCCTGCCGGTCGATCTGGCGCACCACGGCGCGGAGCTCGAACAGAAGCGCACTATCGCCGAAGGACCGGAACAGCACCTTGGGGTCCGGCACGCCGCCTCGGCCCTTGATCACCTCGGGGTGCTCGCCGGCGATGCGCAGCAGAATCTCCCGCACCCGTTGGGTGTCGCTGCCATAGGCCACCCCCACGGGCACGGCGATGCGCCCGAGGGGGTCGTGCAGCATCCAGTTGGTCACCTGCCCGGAGATCAACGCCGAGTTGGGCAGAATGACATCCGCCCGGTCGGGCGTCTCGATCTGGGTGGAGCGAATGCTGATGCGCTTGACGTAGCCCTGGGTGCCGCCCACCACGATGAAGTCTCCGGTCTTTACCGGTCGCTCGAACAACAGAATCAGACCCGAGACGAAGTTGTTGACGACGTTCTGCAAGCCGAAACCGATACCGACCGAAAGGGCACCGGCGATGATCGCCAGGTTGGTGAGCTCGATCCCGGCCACGGATAGGGCGAGCAGCACCGCCATCGTGGCCGCCACGTACCCCACCGTGGTCACCAGCGCCTCGCGCACGCCGCGATCGAACCTGAACTTGTCCAACCAGTGCCGGTTGAGCTGCCCCTTTAACCAGCGCGTAAGGGTGAGCAGCAGCGCCAGCAACAGGATTGCCAGCAGGATCTTGCTGGGTACGACCTTGACACTGCCGAGCTGAAAACCGTCGGTCAGATACAAACCGATCAGCGCCAGACCCTGTTCGGAAACGCCCCAGATCCGCAGCAGCGCGGCGGCGATCCCCGACCAGAGCAGTAACACGGCCAGGACGTTGATCCAGCCGGCGCCGGGGAGCGGTTCGCCCGGCAGCACGCCCACCAAGCGGCGCACCAGGCGTTGCCAACCGTGGCGACCCTCGTCCAGGCCATCGAACAGGTCGCCCAACAACTTCGTCAGAGGCACGCCCACACCGATCAACAACAGGGTCAGGATGACGCCGACGATCACGAACTGGCTGAATGCGCGATACCCCGCCCACTCCGCGACCAGCGCCACCCCCGCCGCCACCGAGAACAGCAGCCGTAGCTTCCAGTCCCGGCCCCAGCGCTCCAACCGGCCCAGGAGCCAGAGGATCCAGATGAGATTGAGCACCACAAAGGCAACAAAGAGATCCTGGGAGAGCAGTTGCAACCACTCCGGGAGGTGCTCCTGGATCGGCGTCTTGAACAGCAGGTAGCCCACCAGCGCCAACACCGCGAGCACCGAGAGCCGGCGCGCCAGGGCCGCTGAGACCTCCGCGGGAAGATTCAGATAGTGCCGCGCCGGCCAGCAGGGCCGCAGCACCACCCGCATTAGCGCAACCGCCATAAAGTAGGCAACCAGGCCGTAGATGAGCTCCATGAGGAAGCTCAGCTCCAGCGATGCGACCCGCTGTAGCCCCTGGAGGTAGAGCGCCGCCCCCAGAATGCCCCCGAGGGAGGGGGCATAGCGCGCGCCGCAGGTCCCCACGGCGAGGCTGATCAGGCCTGAGAGATCCGCTGGCGGCCCCATGGCCTCGGCGCGGCGGCGCAGCCTCCGGCGTAGCAGCGCGCCGGCACCAACCCCGATCAGGGCAACCGCGAGAAGCCCCGCGGCATGCTGCCAGCCCATGCGCGCGACCCCACTGTCGACCCACAGGAGTTTGCTGGTGACCTCCCACCAACGCCCGGCGTCGCCTACGCCCGCCGCCAGGACATCCAGGAGGGTCGGGCCCACCGCCTTCAACCGGTCCGCCAGCAGGCTCTGCTGCAGGGCGGTCGCCCGGTTGGTGAGGTCCTGGCTCTTGAACACCAGAAGCCGGCAGGTGGCCAAACGGGCGTTCTGTTTCTCCCGCTCTTGCTCCAGATCACGCCGCCGCTGGTCGATCTCCTTGCCCTCCCCGCCGGAGGGCTGGGCCGCCTTCGGCGCCGCCTTGTCCCCATCGCCCTTCTCAGGGGGTTTTTCCGCCGGTTTATCGGGGCTCAGGATGTTCAGCTCGCCCTCGATCCGCTCAAGCGCCTGCTTGATGTCCTCCTCGCAGGCGTTTCCCACGCCGCGAATCGCAGTGAGCTGGCTCAGGTAGGCCTTGAGCTCCGCCTCCGAGAGGAAGGGGCCGCGCTGGTCAACAAGCGCGGTGTCGATCCGCTTCAGGCGGTCCTCCGCCGGGGGCACTGGGTCCGCCGAAGCCGGTCCGTCCGTCCCAGCGAATGCACTGTAGACACCGGTAAAAAGCAGGATGGCCGCGAAAAGGGCTCGAGCCGCGAGTGGTTGTGGCTTCATGGACCAACTCAAGATATTGAACAGGGATGGAGGATCTGCCTGGCTGCTAGCATAACGCATCCCCCATGCCAGGCGAGGCGCCCGTGCTGCGTCGCGGCCAGGCACCGCGCCGCGCCAGCGCGGAACCGGCCCGCCGCGCCGGCCCGAGGCCAAGCAGCGGAGAGTCGCCAATGCCGGCGGCTTTCCGGTACCATCTCCCCCTATCGGCCCCGCGCGATTGCCACCGCCGCTCCCCTAACCGTCGTACCCATCGGACCCTTCCATGAGCAGTCATTCCAAGCCCGTCCTCGTCACCGGCGGGGCGGGTTACATCGGCAGCCACGCCTGCAAGGCATTGGCCTCCGCCGGCTATACCCCCATCGCCTATGACAACCTTGTGTATGGCCACCGCTCAGCGGTGCGCTGGGGACCCTTGGAGGAAGGAGACATCCTGGACCGCGCCCGCCTTGATCGGGTGCTCAGCCAGTATCGCCCGGAGGCGGTGATGCACTTCGCGGCCTTCTGTTACGTGGGCGAGTCGGTGGAGAATCCCGCCAAGTATTACCGCAACAACGTCGTCGGCACCCTCACACTGCTGGAGGCAATGCGCGACCAGGGGGTGGGCAAGCTGGTGTTCTCCAGCACCTGCTCGACCTATGGCGTGCCGGAGCGGAACCCGATCCCGGAAACCCACCCGCAGCACCCGATCAACCCCTACGGATGGTCGAAGCTCATGGTGGAGCGGATGCTTCGCGACTTTGCCACCGCTCATGGGCTCGCCGCCATTGCCCTGCGCTATTTCAACGCCGCTGGCGCCGACCCCCAGGCCGAAACCGGTGAGTCCCACGATCCCGAGACCCACCTCATCCCCCTGATCCTCGCCGCCGCCGCGGGCGAGCTGCCCCACATCAGGGTGAACGGCGACGACTACGACACCGAAGACGGCACCTGCGTCCGCGACTACATCCACGTCACCGACCTGGCCGATGCCCACGTGCGTGCCCTGGCCAAGCTCCAGGAGGGCAGTGGGTTTTCGGCCTACAACCTGGGGAACGGGCAAGGGTTCTCGGTGAAGCAGGTGATCGACACCGCGCGCGCGGTCACCGGCCGGCCGATCCCCATTCTCATCGGACCGCGGCGAGCGGGAGATCCCGACCGTCTGGTCGGCGATGCGACCCGCATTCGCGCGGAGTTGGGTTGGTCACCAGGGTATGCGGATCTGCGGGAGATCATCGCCACCGCCTGGCGCTGGCACACCCAGGGTGGCGCGCGGGGCTGACAGCAGCCGTCAGACCCCTGAGCCTTCAAGGCGAACAGGGCATCCGCTATGCCGGTACGATCCTTGAATTCGTCCGTGCTTATCTGGCCTAACGCCAGGGAGTGGGCGGCTCGGCAGGCCAGGCTCCATCCTGAGCTGGTCGGGCTGGGTTATTTCGGCTCCTACGCACGCGGGGATTGGGGTGTTGGCAGCGACCTCGACCTGGTCGCAATCGTCTCCACCGCATCGACCCCCTTTGGCGAACAGGCGCTCGAGTGGCGGATGGAGGATCTCCCGGTACCGGCGGAGAACCTCATCTACACCCAGGATGAATGGCACCGGCTCCTCGGCGCGGATAACCCCTTCCTCCGACGCCTTGCCACCGAGACGATCTGGCTGTTAGCCCGACAAGATGCACCTGCGTGTGCCTGAACGAATCACTGTCTGCCGCCACCGGGGCTGCGTGACGTAATATTTCGGCCGCACCCTCATGATGACGATGGAGACAACTGACTAGTGGACCAGGCGACCCATAACAAGATCGTCTCCTTCATCTGGGGCATCGCCGACGACGTCCTGCGCGATCTCTTCAAGCGCGGCAAGTACCCCGATGTGATCCTGCCGATGTGCGTCATCCGGCGCATGGACGCGGTGCTGGAGCCGACCAAGCAGAAAGTTCTCGAGACCCGGCAGATGCTCGACGCGGCGGGTATCACCGAGCAGCGCGCCGCGCTCTGCGATGCCGCTGGCCAGGCGTTCTACAACACCTCGCGTTTCACCCTGCGCGACCTCAAGTCGCGCGGCAGCCAGCAGCGGCTGCTGGCCGACTTCGAGGATTACCTCACCGGGTTCTCGGCCAACGTCCAGGACATCCTCGACACCTTCAAAGTCCGCAACCAGTTGCAGACGCTGTCCAGGGCCGACGCCATCGGCACGCTGATCAACAAGTTCCTCGACCCCGACATCGACCTCTCGCCGGCCGGCATCGACAACCACTCGATGGGCACCGTTTTCGAGGAACTGGTGCGCAAGTTCA
>JAEHCY010000519.1 GCA_016880695.1 Chromatiaceae bacterium
CAGGCGCCAGTGGAGCTGGTTCCCGACCCCCCCATGCCCGCGCACACCATGGGCGAAGCCTTTGGCGTCGGCACCGATGGCGTTGATGAAGGAGCGCCGCTCAAGGGTCTGCGTATCCCCGCTCCTACAGCTCCGCTCCTCCCTCCCGATGCTGCCCAGCCCGGCCCAGGGCTCGGTGTCGGGTAGGGTGCACAGGGTCTCGCTGATCCACTAACGCCTGACTTCCAGGCGACCAGGGTCCTTGATGCACCCCTTGAGCTCAAGCAACCCCAGCGGCTTCGCGATGGCCGTGATCTCATTGGACTTCTCCTGCGTCGCCCCCCGCCCCAAGACGAGTCGGTTGGTGCTCGCCCAGGCACGGAGCCTGTGTAGCAGTCGCGCGAGCCGCGCGCGGTCTTGCCGTCCACCGCCATGACCTCGCCGGCGGTGGCCGTCGCGACGGCTCGCGTCCAAGACCCGAAGCCTTCCCGAAACCCCTTGGGCGAGAAGCCTGAGAGCACCTTGGCGATACACTCATGGGAGGGCACTGCGTTGTTGAACGGCGCGAATTGTCGCAGCCATTCCAGCTTGTCCGGGCCGAACGCCTCAATCGCCTCCCACCCATCGGCCCCGCTGACCACCGCGCAGACAGCCAGAACAATGATGTCGGGCAGTGCGTGCGGCTTGTTACGCTCGATCCGAGGGTCCCGCAGTGGCGAAAAATGCTCAAGGATGCTTTGTAGACCACGAGAAACTCCTGAGGCTGTTTCTCGATATGATCCCCTACGCCATTGTCATGGCATAACTTTAAGCGCGATCGCGCTGAGGGCGATGATGGTACGAGGGCCTCACTCGGTCCATTGTGTTATGCTATAAAGGGGAAGTTAGGGTTTATTCGAAAGGATGGCGCATCCATAATCCCTGGTGATTGGATCGGGGGCCTCGTCCCAAGGTACCTCTGGAGGAGGCGGTTGCACCTCGGAGGATATCGGCGAGTTCGCCGGCCTGCACCGCTTTCACATCGGTAAGATTGTGCGCGCCGTGAGTCCGGCGAGAGATGCATATGGAAAGACCCCTTGACCTTCGCTCTGCATCACCTTTTACCTTTACCTTCTGCCACGCCGGTTTTTATGAACAAGAACTACCACATCACCCCAATTCTCAAGAGAGCAGCGGCTGCCCTTGCGGCCACCGCCCTGCTTTCTTCGTGCGCCCAAATGCCCCAGCTATCCGACCTGATGAAAAGGCAATCGGAGCCCAAGCCGGAGGCTCAGGCGAACGCTCAGTCAGAGGCATCGGCGGAATCCCAGGTGGAGGCACAAGCGCAGGCGCCCGACTCACGACCAGCGCCGTCGACACCCGCCAAGCCCAGCCCGCTGTATGCCTGGAATGGAAACGGCCGCTGGGTGTCCCACATAGAGGTCGATGTCGACAAGCAGAAGGCGCGCTTCTTTGACGGAGAGCATGAGATTGGCTGGACCACCGTCGCATCGGGCATCCGCTCCTATCCGACGCCGACGGGGCGTTTCGCGGTGGTGGAGAAGGTCAACGAGAAGAAGTCCAATCTTTACGGCAAGATCTACGGCAAGAGCGGCAACGTCGTAAAATCGAATGCCAAGAATGGGGTCGACCCCATCCCCCCCGGGGGGCGCTTCGAGGGGGCCGCGATGCCTTACTTCCTGCGCGTCACCGGCGACGGCATCGGCCTGCACGCTGGCCACATCCCCCGCCCCGGCAGTCCCGCCTCGCACGGCTGCATCCGAATGCCCATCCCCTTTGCGCCAATCCTGTACGAGCATGTCAAGATCGGAACATCGGTATCCATAGTCGGCAGTGGACCACCCTACGCCACCTATCTCGCCCAGGTGCAGCACAAGGCTGCCATGGATGCGCGCGCCAAAGCCAAGCGCACCCCGGCGAAGCCAGCCGAGGGGCAGCCTGCCACTGCAGCCCCCACTTTAGCCAAGACCCAGCCCGGCGGCTCCAGCTCGGCGCCTGACCCTGACAAGGCCCAGGTCTCGCCGGAGGTCGAAGCTGGCCCGGTCACGGCTGCCCAGGCGTCCGCTAAGGCGCCGGCAACGCTCGTAAAGGCAGAGGCCGCGCCCGGCACGACCGCGAATACGCCGCCACCGGCTAAGGAGGCTACGGCTGCCGCCACAGCAGGCAACGCCCCGGCCAAAACGGCCTCTACCGCACCCGCGGCACCTGCGACCCCACCGGCCAAACCCGATGCCACCGCCCAGGCTCCTGCCACGGCGAAAACGTCGGAGCCGGCACCGAAGTCGCCCACGACCCAACCGGATGCCGCCCCGGCCAAGACGGCGGATATCACACCCGCGGCACCTGCAACCCCACTGGCCAAACCCGATGCCCCGGCCAAAACAGCCGCCGCGGCACCCACAACCCCACCGGCCAAACCGGATAACACGGCCCCTGCTCCCGCCACGGCGAAAACATCCGAGCCGACACCGAAGGCGCCGGCGGCCCAACCGGCATCTCCACCAAGCCCGGCACGTACGGCACCGACCCCTGCCGTGGCCGGTTCGACCGCTGATCATGCCCCAGCAGTTCCTCAGGCCCCGGTGAATTCGCCGCGGGCAACCACTCAGTCCGCTCCCGAGAAGGAGGGATAAGGCCCTCATGGACCTACCCGCGTGGGATTGCGGGTTGCAGCAGGTGAGGCGATAAAAAGGGCGTCACCATTATTCGCTACTGAAATCGGATCGAAAACCGTTTCAGGTTTTGCGAAAAATGGTGGTCAGTTGGCCCCCGCGGGTGCCCGGTGTTCGTTTTTCCTGGACGGCGTATCGACTGCATCCTGTTCTTTCCTCACCTGCGCTACCGCGCAGACCCGGAAAAAGATCCGGTCCTAGCCCAACGAGGAGACGTCGCACGCGCCAGGCTTGCTGTGCTCTCCCGGCGAGTCGGTCCGAGCCAAACCCCTCCCCCTGCCTTGTTGGGGGAGGGATGCTGTGCACCCTAGTTCGGCGATCGGGCTGAAATGTTCTCCTGGGAAACACCCAAGCCACCCAGGTCGCAAGTAAACCGAGAACCGCAAAGGGGTGACACCACCCGATCACCCCGCGATCAGGCGAGCGGCAGCCGCCGCTCCAAGATGAGCCCCCAGCAGACCACCACCCCCGGCAGGACACCCAGCGGCGTTTCTCCCATCAGTTCCATCCCCCTCGCGGGCGGGCATAGGACTCACCTTCCAGGCGGTAGATCGTCAGATTCGGTCCACCGGGTGGGCCTGCCAGTACTCAGACACTCCAGCGCGTTCGTAGGCGGCCAGTTTGAGGATGTGGTCGTGGCTAGCGGAGGTGGGCGAGACCACCTCCAGCACCCAGTCCGGTGCGCCGCGGATGCCGCGCAGGGTGACTTTAAGAAGGGTTGCAAACCACCAGGACATGAGGCTGCACCAACCCGTGTCCACCTCAATTGTCCGCGGGACCGGGCCGGCCCAACAGTATGTCCACCGGTGCCACCAGGACCCGACAAGGACGACCTTCCAAGGCACTGCAGATCTTATGGCCAACTTCTAACACCAGGGTCTGATGATCCACCGACGGTGGCTGGCGCCATCAGGTATGCCACTGCGTCAATCAGTTCGTAGCGAATGTCGTCAGCCCAATGACGATAACCGGCGTAGGTGTAGCGACGGTGGTCAAGCAGGGCGTAGCCCATAAACCCCCTCCCAAGATTCCCGGTGCCGCCGAGAGTCCAGACGACGCTCCGGTGAGACTCACACCGCCACCGACGACCGCAGGGGCAGCAGCCGGGCTTCGTCTATAATCTGTCGCCTTTTAGCATTTTCCCTGCCCGAGC
>JAEHCY010000520.1 GCA_016880695.1 Chromatiaceae bacterium
ACCGCCGTGGCCCCCACCTGGGAGCGCATCGGGCAGTTGGCAGCCATCGCCGTGATCCGGACGCTGCTGAACTACTTTTTGCGCCTGGAGATCCGTGAGGGCTGATCGTCCAGGAAACCTGCAGGTTCAGGCGGTGGTGGAGGTGCTCGATCGGCCCGCTGGTAGGAACGTGATTTCACGTTGGCCGAAAAGGCCGCGAAGGACACAGGAAAGCGGGACGTAACTAGCTGACAATATTGAAGAAAGATGGCGCGCCCGAGAGGACTCGAACCTCCGACCTCTGCCTCCGGAGAACAGGTTGCACCATTTTTCCTCTGTCTATTCAACACGTTGCACGCCTTCCCCGCGTGCCGAAGTGACTGAAATGGTCAGCAGATGCCAGGAGATGACCCCTCGCTTTCACGTGACTTTCACGTGGGGCAAGGGGGTCGAGATTGGGAGCGCTAGCTAGGCTCCGTCAGGCCGCAGCGCTGCGCGGATGGCGATCAGCACCGACAGATAGCCGTCCAGGGACAGATCCCCCGGGGGTTTGAGTGAGCGCAGCGCCTCCCACTCACCTTCGGTGATGCGCAGTGCAGCGTGGAGATCCGGCCGCAGGGCGAGGTCGCGCAGACCCGAGGCGATGGCGTAGTTCGAGAGGATCGCCTCCAACCCCGAGAGGGGTTCCTGTGCCGCCTGGTAGAGCGTCCCCTGGGACTCGGTATTTCCGTACTCATCGCCCAGCAGCCAGGGGACGGTGACCTCGAGCGCCGCGGCGAGCGACTGCAGCGAATCGATCTTTGGCCGCTTGAGGCCACGCTCGTACTGGCCGATCAGCGACTGAGTCACACCGAGGCGCTTGGCCAGTTCGGCTTGCGTCAGACCGCGATGCTTACGCGCCGCTCGGATACGTTCGGGTCTCATGCAAGGAATTATGACTGATGGTGCTATTGAGGACGACATGCGCCTTCAAAAACAACCAAAGGTATCGTACGATTACGAGTAGTGGAATTCATGCCATGAACGACTACGCCACCATCGTCGCGATGCGGATCAAGCTCCTGCGGGTCCGCCGACGCCTCTCCCAGCAGCAGCTCGCCGAGAAGGTCAACCTCAGCCAGTCCTACACCGGTCGCATCGGCGGGGCAAGCAACCTCACCCTCGGGGTGCTGTGCGCCCTGGCCAGTGCCCTGAGCGTGGCACCGGCGCGGTTGCTCGAGCCCCTTGAGGTCCTCGACTCCGAGGCCGCCTGAGATGTGCCCCATAGGCCTATCAGCCGGTTATCCCGAAGGCACCCACACCCGGCTCGCGGACGATCTGCTCGACGCCCTGATCGGGTATCCCCTGAGCAAGCGCCAGTACAAGGTGGTGCTGGCGGTGATCTGTAAGACCTACGGCTATGGCAAGCCCGAGGACGATCTCAGCTCCTCGCAGCTCGCCGAGATGACCGGGCTGGCCGATTCCCACTGTCGGGCGGCGGTGCGGGAGTTGGCGAGCCTGGGGGTCCTGCGGGTGAAGCCGGGGCGCTGCGGCCAGTGGCTGGGGATCGACCCCGATCCGAGCGCCTGGGCCTACCCGCGGGGGGCGGACCAAGAGGGTCCGGAGTCCGGACCAAAACAGTCCGGTGGGCGGACCGAAAGGGTCCGGGGGGAGGACCAAAACAGTCCGGACAGCCGGACCGAAACGGTCCGGGACCCGGACCAAAAGGGTCCACACAATAAACAAAATACAAGAGCAAGACCCCCCCTAACCCCCCCGGCGGGGGGGACTGTGGGGAGGGAAGTGGGCAATTCACTGGACGAGGGACCGCCCTGCCAGCCGTTCGGGGAAGGCTGGACCCTGGTCCTGAATGCTCGGATGTCGGGCGACCTGGCGGCCAAAGGGTTCGGCACCGGGCTCCCACTGGCGGTTGCCCGCAAGCCGATCACGGAGGGGGATGCAATCCCCGCCGAGCGCTTGGCGGAGCGCTTCCCCTCCGCGGCTGACCGATCCGACCGGGAGACCCCACCGGGCGCCGCCTGCCAGGCGCTTGCGAGCCCCGGGGCGAGAGCCGGGGAGGTGGGGGCCGGCGGCGGGCGGTTTCGGCCGCTGGTCTTGGCCGGTCTCCCGAGCTTGCCACCGGCAGGCGAGCCCACGGCGGAGACCGTCCCCGGCGACCCTGCCGCGCCCCTCGGGTGCCGGAGCGATACGGCAAAGGCCGAGCCGCCGGACCAGCCAGCCGCTGGCAACCCGGAGGCGGAAGGCGACGACGGGAGAGCAGTGGCCCAAGCCGTAGCCCCCCGCCGGCACTGCAGGAACCCGCCCCAGCCCGAGGCAGATCTGCCCCCGCTACCCGCGGGCATCCCAGCGGATCTGTGGGCGGAGTTCCTCGAGCATCGCCGGGCGATCCGTGCGCCGATGACCGCGGTGGCCCAGCGGCGGGCCTGGAGCCTGTTGGAGCGGATGGCGGCGGGGGGTCAAGACCCGGTGGCGGTGCTCGAGCAGTCCATCGTCAACGGCTGGCGGGGGCTGTTCCCGGTCAGGGACAGCGGCCCCCCTCGACCGAGGAGCGTGGCAGGGGGATTCGCCACCGGGCGCATGGCCGCCACGGTGCAGAGCTTGAAGCAGATCTTCGGAGAGACCGATGGACAGAGCAACCTTTCAGCAGGCGATGAGTTACCTGGCGGCGGCCTACGACCTGGAGCTGACCCCCGAG
>JAEHCY010000521.1 GCA_016880695.1 Chromatiaceae bacterium
CTGCAACCGCGGGATGTGGTCTATGTCGACGAAGCCGATATCGTCCGCTGGAACAAGCTCATCAGCAATATCTTGGTGACTACCAGCACGCTGCAAAGCTGGGGTTACAGCAACCTTCCAGTGTTCAACAACCAAAATTAGTCGTGAGCGGGTTGCAGCAAGCCTCGTTGGGCGGTGTACGGTGCGGGTAACCCAGGTTTGGAATCGGTGGGCCTGATGATGGCTGAGCGGCGTTCCTTGCACCCGTGAATGTGAGAGATCCCACCCTGGAAGCTGCCCCCTCGGCGGCCGAGTCGCAGCCGTTCCTGCGCCCCCCCGAGACCGATCAGCCCGAGGTGAACCTGCGGGGGTACCTCAGCTATGTGCTCGCGCATAAGTGGTTCATCCTGTTCGTGGTGGCGCTAAGCACCGGTGTGGGCTACGTGCAGTTTCTCCAAACCGCTCCCGTCTATCAGGCCAACGCGCTGATCCAGCTCGAGCGCCGCACCAGCAGGTCGAGCCTTATGGGGTTCAACGAGGTGACCCCGGTCTGTGAGGGGGGTGTGAGCTCGGATACCCAGATCGAGATCATGAAATCGCGGATGGTCATGTCCAAGGTCGTCGAGCGCCTCCATCTCGATATTGTGGCCCAACCCGTTTACTTCCCGCGCTTTGGTGAGGCCATCGCGCGCACCTGGGATCCCTCCCGTGGCGTGTCCGCCCCCTGGTTCGACAGGCCGGAATACGCCTGGGGGGGTGAGGCGATTGAGGTCAACACTCTCGAACTGCCGAGCGGCTGGGGTGGACGGTCTCTGACCCTGGTGGCGGGCGAGGCGGGGCGTTTTGAGATTCTCGATCCCGCGGGTCAGCCCTTCGCAGCCGGAAAGGTAGGGGAGCGCGTTCGCAAGGAGCTCAGCGACGGCGGCGAACTGGTCCTATTTGTGTCACAGCTTAAGGCGCGGCCGAGTACAAGGTTCACCGTCGCACGGGCGAGTGTGGAGGGGATGGCGATTGGGCTTGGGGGCCGTCTGTTCGCAAAGGAAAAGGCGGGAGGCGGATATGGTGGGGGGACGACGATCCTGGATGTCGGCTTCACCGCGGGAGAGTCGCGGGAAGCGGCCAGCGTCCTCAATGAGATCCTCAACACCTACGTACGTTTCAGCGTGGAGGAGAAAACCGAGGAGGCTGAAAAGACCCTCGGCTTCCTGCAGGGCCTCGTTCCCCATTTGAAGGAGCGCCTGGAGGCAGCGGAAGATGCCTTCAACAGCTATCGACTCGAGTATGGGGCACTCGATATCGATAAGGAGTCGGCAAATTTGCTCCAAGACCTGATCTCTCTCGAGACCCAGCTCTTTGCGCTCGACACCCAACGAGAGGAATTGCGACAGCTCTACAAACCCGAGCATCCAAAGGTCCAGTCGGTGGACCGTTTACGGCAACGTCTCCAGGAAAAACGCTCAGCTCTTGAGCAGGAGATGCAGACCCTGCCGAAGGCCCAACAAGACGTTCTGCGTCTCTCCCGAGACGTGGAGGCCAACAACAAGATGTACCTGGATCTGTTGAACCGGGTGCAACAGTTGCGCATCGCCAAGGCGGGTACCGTCGGGAATGTACGGGTGATCGACACTGCACTCCCCTCGGGTTACCGAATCGGGCCGGTGCTCAAGAAAATGCTCACCACCGCGGCGATCGTGGGGCTGGCCCTGGGGGTAGGGCTGGTGTTGCTGCGACGATTGCTGAGCACGGCGCTGGAGGACCCCGACCAGATCGAGCGTCAGCTCGGCCTGCCGGTCTTTGCAGTCATTCCCCACAGCGCCGAGCAGGTCAAGATTCACCGTGCCATGGTGGGTAAGAAGCGGTTACCCGGGGTACTCATCGAGCATGCCCAGGATGATGTGGCGGCGGAAAGCTTTCGTGGACTGCGCACCAGCCTGCATTTCGTCCTGATGGACACCCGCTCGCCGAGTGTGCTGATCACCGGACCGACCGAGGAGGTCGGCAAGAGCTTCATTGCCGTCAACCTCGCGGCGGTCCTCGCGAAGAGTGGCGAGCGCGTACTGCTGGTCGATGGCGATCTGCGCAAGGGACACCTCGACCGCTATCTCGGCCTCTCGGCTACCGCCGGCTTGTCCGAGTGGCTCTCGGGCCAACTTCCGTTGGAACAGGTGATCCACAATTCGGGCATTGAGAATCTGGATTTCGTCCCCGTTGGCCGCAAACCACCCAATCCCTCCGAGCTCCTGCTGACCAAGCGGCTAGCCGAGCTGATGGAGTACGCTGTCGGCAGGTATGCTCACGTGATCGTTGACGGGCCACCGATCCTGGCGGTGACCGACGCCGCCATCATCGGACGCGTCACCGGAGCAACCCTCATGGTGGCCCGTTCCGGCCGGCACCACCTCAAGGAGCTCGAGCTATCGATCAAGCGACTCCAGCAGGGCGGGGTTAACGTGCGCGGTTTCGTCTTCAACGGCGTGCAGGCACGTAGGCGCTACGGTTACTACGGGCGGCACCGCTATGGTTATGGGTATGGCTACCGTTACAAACCCTACGCCTACGGCTATTCGTACAGATCCAAGAGCGCACGGGGGCCGCGCGGCCGGCGCTTGGTTGTTGCCCTGGGTGGTGGTTTGCTCGTCCTTAGCCTTGCTGGGTTGTTCTTGCTCTGGCGGTTTGGCCCGGGGAGTTTGAGCGCACTGCTATCCAAGCTCTGCAATGGTTATCAGGATGAGACCCAAACGGCCGCGCCGGCCCCAGTCGAGGGAGCAGCGCCGATGCGCCCTGCTGTACCCCCCGGTACGTCGACCCCAGGGGTGTTGCCTTCCGCGTCGGTTTCCGAGCCCCCGATGGCGGAACCGACGGAGCCTGTCGGGGGTGGCGGTCGCCTGGACGAGAGCGGGGTGGCGCCGAGCCTGCCTGCGGGCGCCAACTGGGCTAGTGGGTCGGTGCCGGCGCCTGGTGGAGCCGCGCCGGATGTCTCGGCACCGGGGCGTGTGGTGCTGGAGTTCACGGGCCCGAGCCGGGTAGATATTCGGGACTCCACCCAGAGCTATCGGCTCAAGGGGCAAATGCGCGCAGGCGATCGCCACGAGCTGGGCGGGGTGCCGCCTTACAGTTTTAAGCTGGGCAATGTGGCAGCCGTGCGAATGACGATAAACGGAGAGCCCTTCGACCTGAAGGCGCGCTCGCGCGGGGGGACGGCCCGCTTCACCTTGGGTCCCGAAAGCATCCGCTGAGTGTGGCTTCAGCTAGCAATTCGACTACTGTCGCCGAAGACCGGAGAACATCAAGCGGTTCGGGATCCAAGTCGCGGTGGCTGTGCCGGCAAGATCCGGCGTTTGGCTGGACTGTGGGCAGGAGGCTCATCGCAACTGTACTAAAGATTCTTCGGGTTCCAGGGACGATTTCTCGGGTGGAAGGAATGCGAGCCTCAACGCTAATCGCCTGATCCCGCGAGTTGCCTTGCCACGCAAGGTGCCTCGGGACAAACCGATGCTCACCCGTTCCGAAAGGGCTGTTCGCCCCGCGCAGACGGCGCAGCGGCCATATCGAACTCTGCCCTGAGCCTCGTCGAAGGGGGCATACCTATCGCAACGGCTGAAGCTAGGTTAGCCGATGCCTGCGACCCGTTCCGTAGCGGGAGTCTTTGGCCGGGTCGTCGCCCCGACTCTAGGGCTCATGGGTTATTTTGACTTCGCTCGTCGGTTCCAGTAATTTCACTAGTTCAAGCTGTGAACATGAGAATTTGCGCACGATAATGGGCAATTGGTTCGCGGTTTTCACAAAACCAAGGAAAGAGGCCGTCGCGCGAGAGAACCTCGAGCGACAGGGCTTTACGGTCTACCTCCCCATGCTCCGCCAGCCGCGACACCGGCGCGGTCGCTGGGTCGAGGTGGTCGAGCCGCTGTTCCCGCGCTATCTCTTCGTCGAGCTCAGGCTCGGGGTCCACGACATCTCGCCCATCCGCTCCACGTTGGGAGTCAGCGGACTGGTACGTTTCGGACCCGAGCCGGCTGTGGTGCCCAGGGGGTTCGTCGAGTCCCTGCGCGCGGCGGAGGACCAGGCCGTGGGTTGTCATGTGCCCAGCGGTGAGCTGTTTAAGCGGGGCGATCGGGTGACCATCGTCGCGGGTCCGTTCGCGGGAACCCAGGCCATCTTCGATGAGCCGAGCGGAGAGGGGCGGGTGATTCTGCTCCTTGATTTTCTGGGCCGCGCCAACCGGGTGCGGTTGGCCACCGATCAGATCGTCGGCGTAGCCGCCTAGACCGGCGCTCACCCGCGATACCCTCCACCTCC
>JAEHCY010000522.1 GCA_016880695.1 Chromatiaceae bacterium
GCCAACCCCTACGGGCCACGCCACCAGGGTCTGAGCCAGGGCGCCGTCTCGGTGTTCCTCAAGCGCCTGCGCGCGGGTGAGCCCATCACCATCTGGGGTGACGGCCGGGTGGTGCGCGACTACATTTACATCGGTGATGTGACCGCGGCCTTCCTGGCGGCGGCCCGCTATGGCGGGCCCCACGACCTCTTCAACATCGGCAGCGGTCAGGGCGTCTCGCTCAATGAGCTGGTGGCCCTGGTGGCGGAGGTGTGTGGGCGCGAGCTCACACCTCTATATACCGAAGCGCGCCGCTTTGACGTTCCGGCGGTGGTGCTCGACACCGGCCTTGCCCAGCGCGAGCTCGCCTGGAGGCCCCACACCGGGCTGCGCGAGGGGGTGCGCCGGACCTGGGAGGCCCTGTTGCGGGAGTCGATGCCATGAGCACCCCCCATCGCTACGCCTATCACTTCAACCCCGAAGACCTCTCCACCGCCGCCAGGGCCCTGCGCCTGGTGGGGCACGGCAAGCGGGTGCTGGAGCTCGGCACGGCCGCGGGCTCCATGACGGAGGTCATGCAGCGGCACTATGGTTGCCGGGTGGTCGGCGTGGAGCTGGACCCCGAGGCGGCCGAGCAGGCGCGGCCCTACTGCGAGCGCCTGCTGATCGCTGACCTCGACACCCTGGACTGGCCGGCGGCCTTCTCTGGCGAGCGCTTCGAGGTGGTGTTGGCCGCCGATGTGCTCGAGCACCTCCGCGACCCCTGGGCCTGCTTGCGCGCCGCCCGCGAGCATCTGCTCCCCGAGGGGGCCTTGGTGATCTCGGTGCCCAATGTCACCCACAGCGCCCTGCTGGCGCAGCTTCTGATGGGCCGCTTCCCCTACACCGACAAGGGCCTTTTGGACCGCACCCACCTGCGGTTTTTCTCCCGGGCCGACCTTGAAGACCTGCTGCTCGCCACCGGCTTTCTGCCGCTGGTCTGGGAACGGATCGAGCAGGCGGCGGTCTATACCGAGCTGGCCGGCGCCTGGTGGGCCCTGCCCCAGCCGTTGCGGGAATACCTCGCCCGCCAGCCCGATGGCGCCACCTACCAGTTCGTGGTCAAGGCGGTGGCGGGTACGGAGCTCGGGGCGCTGGCCAAGCTGCGCTCTGATCTTGCCGCGTTGCGCGCCGAGCGCGATCAGCTCGCCGGCCGCCGGGAGGCGGAGGAGGCGGAGGCACGCGCCGCGTCCGCGCAGCGGGAGCAGGCGCAGGGCGCGCTCCGCGCCGAGGCCCTGGCCCGCCAGGAGGAGCTGCTCAAGGCGTTTCAGGACGCGGACCGGTCCTTCAAGGAGTACCGCGATGCCTACCACCGCGAGCGCGAGCGCAGCGCCAGTCTGGAGCTTCGGCTCGGCCAGCAGGCCGAGGCCCTCGCCCGCCAGGCGGAGGTTGCCGCCCGGCTGGAGGCGGAAACGGGGCGGCTCACCGAGCAGGTGCGCCATCCCCGCTTGCTGATCGGGGCGGCGATGCGCGCGCGGCTGCGGCGGTGGTTTGGGGGTGAGCCGCGGCGCTAGGGCCCGTTGCGGGGCGCGGTGCGCGCGGTTTGACAGCCCGCGAGGCCGCTGCCTATAGTCGCGTCCGCGCCGGCGCGGGGGTTTCGGTAGGTCTTTTTGATTGAAGAGGTCGATATGCGGTCGATGTTTCGTTCCCTCTCCTGCGCGGTGGTGACCACGCTGTTGCTAACCGGCTGTCCTGGGGATTCAGGCAAGAGTGGCGGGGTCAGTCACCGCTCCATCGTCGAGCTGGAGCAGCGGGCCCGCGGCTTCTGGGCGGCCCGGATGGCGGGTGACC
>JAEHCY010000523.1 GCA_016880695.1 Chromatiaceae bacterium
GGGTGGAGTTGAGGGGGTGGATCGCCAACCAGGTCGATCCCGAGATGGAGCGGGTGGAGGACAATGTGCGTACCCTGCGGGAGCGGCTCCCCGCTCCGCTCCTGGGGCGACTGGGCTACTGTCGGCCGCGACCGAGCCTGGAGGCGCTGGCGGGTTGCTGGAGAGGCTCGATCGGGGAGGGGCTGTTGGGGTAAGGTTGAGGCAGTAACGCCGCATCTCCCTTTCCAGAGAGGCCGTCCAGCTCGTCGGAGCGCAGATGCCTCGCCGGGGACTGAGAGGGGGCGGGCACGACAGGCGGTGAATACCGCCTTGTACGCTCGGAGGGCATCGCGGTCACCGACGGTTCCGCCCACCCTGGTTCCCACACTCCGGCGATTCTCGCCCGGACTCTGATCCGAGGCGGTGCCAGAAAGCCGAAAACCCGCCGGTGGCGGGTTTTCGGTGTGGCCGAGGGAGGCGAGGGGAGGATCAGGCGGCGAGTTGGGCCCGCAGCTTGAGCATTGCGCTCTTCTCGATCTGGCGGATGCGTTCGGCCGAGACGCCGAATTGCCCCGCCAATTCATGCAGGGTGGATTTGTTTTCGCCCAGCCAGCGCTGCTGCAGGATGGTGCGGCTACGGGCATCCAGCCCTTCGATGGCGGCATACAGGCGCTCGCGCTGGTCGCTTTCGCTGTCGGAGCGCTCCAGGATGCTAGCGGGCTCCATGCGCATATCCGGAAGATAGGCGGCGGGGGCCGCGGGGCCTTCCTCGTCATCCCCCTCCTGGGCGTCGAACGCCACGTCCTGATTGGCCAACCGCGCTTCCATCTGCAGCACGGTCTCGGGCTTCACGCCGAGATCCCGCGCCACGCCTTCGACCTCCTCGCGCGAGAACCAGCCGAGACGCTTCTTGGCACTGCGCAGGTTGAAGAACAGCTTGCGCTGGGCCTTGGTGGTGGCCACCTTGACGATGCGCCAATTGCGCAGGATGTACTCGTGGATCTCGGCACGGATCCAGTGCACGGCGAAGGACACCAGGCGTACCCCCACGTTGGGCTCGAAACGGCGCACCGCCTTCATCAACCCAACCGACCCCTCCTGGATGAGGTCCTGCAGGGGTAGCCCATAGCCGAGGTAGCCGCGGGCAATGCGAATCACGAAGCGCAGATGCGCGAGCACCAGCGATCGCGCGGCGCTGAGGTCGTTATGGTCACGCAGGCGGATGGCAAGGCTACGCTCCTCTTCGGCGGTCAGCACCGGCAATTGGTAGGCAGCGCTGATGTAGGCCTCGAGGCTTCCAGTCGGCACGATCGCGAGGTCTTTGGTCATTGGGGTAATGTCCAAGTAATTTAGTTGGGAATAGGCTAGCAAAAAACTGGGTTGGCGTCTAGGTTTTTGCGAGCGTTTGCGTATGGGATCGAAGAGATGCGGAAAAGTTCCGGGGTTCGGCGGTTAGGTCGGGTTTAGGGCGGCGATATGGCGGGTCACCGATAACCATGAGCCGAGCAGCCCGAGCAGCGTGCTGCCCACCACCAGCGCCAGGAAGGTGGCCAGATCGATACCGAGCATCTCGA
>JAEHCY010000524.1 GCA_016880695.1 Chromatiaceae bacterium
AAGAAAGTGTACGAGCACTTCGAGGAAGTGTGAATCCGCATAGTCATCGGATTCAGCAAACCAAAGATACTCGCCGCTCGCGTGACGGGCTCCGCGATTCCATTGTTTGAAAGGGGAGCTAGAATTCTCGGTGTTGAGGATCAACGTTTTTACGCGTTGGTCTTTGCTGGCGGTTTCCAGCACATTAACGCTATTGTCGGTCGAAGCATCGTCGAGCAGGATGACCTCGAATTCTCGCAGGGTCTGCGCGAAGATACTCCCCAAGCGCTGGGAAAGGAATGGCGCGTGGTTGTAGTTCGGAACGATGATCGAGACCTTTGGCATTGTGGACTTGGCCGGGTGGCGGTACGGTATAGGATCAGTAGAACTGCCGGCGCCCGAAGCGTTTCTCCCTTGCTATAGAAACAGGCAAGCCAAGGGAAAACCATTAGACTGTGCGAACGCGAGCAGGTCGCGGAAGGCTCCAGTAAATCCCTCGGCAAGCGCACCGAGAGGGCGGCCGATGAGCCCATCCGCCGCGAGGTTCGGACACCGTTTGGCGTTAACCTCGCTCATTCGGCTCGGGCTGCCACAGTAGATCGAGGATGTTCCACTGCCACCAGTGCCAGGGATGGGCCCTGACGTCGCGTTCAAGCTCGGCCACAGCGGCACACAGGCCATCCGCGGGCCCTTCAGGCAGCGGCCGCAGGACCGAATGAACTCGGTAGCCCTGGTTCACCGCACAGCCATAGACCATGCGCGCGCCGGTCTTGCGCGCCAGCCGCTCGATCCCCTGGGGGACGAACAGGGTTCCACCCAGAAAGGGGATCGCGCTGCGGCTGCCTAAGGAGGGGGCGCAGACATCGAGCAGGATGGTGACCGCCTCTCCCGCCTCGAGGGCGCGGTAGAGCTCGCGCATCGGCCCGCCCAGGCTGATCCAGCGCCCGCCCAACAGATGCTGCACGGTGCGCACCTTGCGTCCGAGGAACCAGCGCTCGTCGGGGTCGAGACCCGCAACGGTCTCGTCCACCGCCGTGGTCAACATCCCCAAGGGATGGCCACTGAGGCCAATCGCCAACATGGTGAGGATCAGGCGCCCATAGTGGGCCATGATCAGGATGACGCCACGCCCATCCCGCTGCGCGTCCTCAAAATGACCCACCCCGTCCAACCGGACCCAGTCTCCGAGGTTGGCGGCGCTCATCCGCGGCAGATAGCAGGTGTCCAGGGTTTCCATCGCGAGCAGGGAGAAGTAGTCCTCTACCCCCCCGCTTGCGGCTTCGGGCAAGGCCCGGCCGAGCGCCGAGCGCAGCGCCGCCACCACTTCGGGTTGGCGGCGCGCATCGAGCCTGCCCACCTGCCGGGCCAGCCGGTAGGCGAGGGGTCGCGGCAGGCGAGTCAGCGCGGGGAACAGCCGGCGGTAGCGCAGCGCCTTGTCGCCCAGATTCATAAGCGCCATTGGTAGTCCATGGAGACGATGCCGAAATCCCGCCCGGGGTTGCGCACGGCAAACCGGCACACCTGCTCGG
>JAEHCY010000525.1 GCA_016880695.1 Chromatiaceae bacterium
ACATTCTACCTTCGGGGGATGGTCACGGGGCACTTCTACCCCAAAAGGGATAGGCTCACCTCTCGTGAGCCACCGTTCTGCCCGCGCTCGCGCAGTCCTCCGCCCTTGCCCCCAATCCCCGAAAATCAGGCGGGAAATACTACCGAGCGACTCCAGGTAAGTCAATGATTTCTAATATTCCCAACTCCTCATGAGTGGGGTGAACGGGGGCCACACTCTGGGCCAGCCGACCCGCCGCAGAAAGGGGAATCCCAATAGCAGCGAGTTGGCTGCCGGGGATCACCCAGCTGACCGCCGCGTCGCCAATGGAGATCTGGCGACCAGACCCCACCAGCATCCCCGGGGCCGAAGAGATCGAGATCCCCGCCCGCGAACGCCCCCCGACTGGGCCGTGTGCAACACCGAAAAGCGCTTGTTTTGCCCCGAGCAAGGCTGCATATAGCCGCTCAGGGGATACGGGTTTGGGGCTCCGACATCCGTTCCACGCCCATTGACATAGCGCGCGAGGGTTCCGGTTCGTCCATGCTGAAAATCAGTGACATCTTGATCGCCCACCAGGAGATGGAGAGCTTCGCCGACCTCGCCGCATACGTGACCGCAGTTGCAGCGGGCGGTGAACGATTCTTCCGGATGGACGTCAAGCCCCCCTTCCCGGACACCCCGCTCGACTGGGAAGACCGCCTCGAGGCTGCCTTCAGTGGCTTGGCGCGCTAGGAGACCGCAGTGCAGAGTAAGCCAATCCTGATGAAGAACCCCCTGCCAGTATTCGACGAGCTTGCGGACGTCGCGGTCGAGCCGGCGGCCTATCGCGGGGTGGAACGTGGAACGCTCGAATCGCACCTGGCGATCCTGGAAGAGGAGATCGGAGAGCTCCGTAACCTGGGCGCGGCACGGGCGTCGATCGCCGAGGTGGAACTACAGATCGCGCGTACCTTCGTGGGCTTGAACAGAGGGAAAGAGGCGTGGTCGGTCGCCCGTCCGGCGTTCGATATCTTCCTGGCGGAGGCGAACTGGGAATCGGCGGTGGATGCCTGCGAGGTACTCTTCCTCACCGATCAGCCCCAGTCCCTTGCCGCCCTAGGCCAGGGAATCTGGCTTGCGGTCACCTATCCGATCGATCCCGAGCTTTCGGTTGAGCTGCTGTCCCACGTCGTCGAGGAGACCCCGGACGACTCAGATGGCGCGGCGGTTGCGGCAGCGACCGCCCTATTTCTGGCCGACATCCGCTCCGAAGGCCCGCAGCGGGATAATCTAATCTTTTTCACCCGCCAAATGCTGGGCGAGGTGGCCCAACGCCACAGCGGCGCCGACTCCCAGGCCGCCTTCGACCTCTGGCTAGAACGACTGGAACTGCGGGAACCTGAGAAGTTCTTGGGTCGCCTTCGTCAGATCGTGGACGCCTTGGTTCAGGATGACTGGTGGTTCGACCGCCATGATCTTCAGGCAAGGCTGCCCCTGAACTGATCACCGCATCTCTCTCGGCCCCGAACAGACGCCACGCCCATGCTCTGGCAAGAAGACGACACCGACAAGACCTACCAGGTCCCCGACAACATCGTCGATGTGCTGTTCGCCATCGACTGCAAACGCCTGCCGGTGGACCACGCCTACGCCCTTTCCGTCGCCCTGTGCTCGACCCTGCCCTGGATGGCCGCCGAGCCCGACCTCGCCGTGCACGCCATTCACATGGCCGGCTCACAGAACGGTTGGGAGCGTCCTGAGCACGGCACCGATCGACACCTCATCGTCTCCCGGCGCACCAAGCTGATCGTCCGCTTGCCCAAGGCCCGCGCCGCGACCCTAATCGCTGGACTCCAAGGCCAAACCCTGGAGGTTGCCGGTTGCCCGATCACCATTGGTGAAGGCAAGCCGAGGGGGCTTGGCAGCTCGCCCACGCTATTGGCCCGCTACGTGGCCAGTCGCTTCGGGGAGAACGAGGAGCAGTTTCTCGACTGGGCGGCGGAAACCCTAAGCACTCGAGGGGTGCGGGTACGCAAGGCCCTGTGCGGTAAAGAGACCCCCCTCGCAACGCCAGAAGGTCCAGTGCACACCCGTAGTTTGCTGCTCGCGGACCTCTTGCCCGACGACTCAGTGCGCCTACAGCAATGGGGCCTTGGCCCCCACCGCGAGATGGGCTGCGGCATCTTCATCCCACACACAGGGATAGAGGCGGTCCACAAATCCCGCTGAGGGCGTCCGCCGCCCACCGACCGGGAGGGCGAACATCGGCCGAGGCAGATGACGCGATCTCTGCAATTCCATAAAATTAGCGAGCTTTGATTTACCGGTGCGAGGAGCCCGCCAAGGTGCTCCAGGCGCCTGCTTCAGTAGCCTAAGACAAGAGGAGCAACACCATGGCCACCCTTGAGGTGAATGGCAACACCATCGCCCTGACCGATACCGGTTATCTCGAGAACCACCTTGACTGGAACGAGGACGTCGCCCGCGCCCTGGCCGCGATCGAGGGCATCACGCTCACCGACAAACACTGGGACGTCATGAGCTATCTGCGCGACGAGTACATCAACAACGGCCAGAACCAGCCCATGGAGCGGGTCGTGCTCAAGGACATGGGCACTAAGTGGGGTACCAAGCTCTCGAGCAAGGACCTCTACCAGCTCTTTCCCCTGGCCCCAACCAAGCAGGGCACCAAGATCGCGGGCCTGCCCGCCGTCAGGCGCAAAGGCGGTTACTGATCACCGCCCCTGCGGAACTTTCCCGTGTAGGACGAAACAAGGCGGTGCCAGTCACCGCCTTGGATTACCAACGCCGAACCGCTTATCCGCGTATTGCTCACGGGCCCCGGTGAGGTTCCCCGCTCAGAGCTCGCACCACATGCGCATCAGGTTTGCGTAGGAGCGATCCAGATACTGAGTGGTGAGCGCCGCGGGCTCCTGGTCGAGCAGATGCTCCCGCGCCAGCCCTAGTTCATACAGGAGCTCCCGGCGGGCCGGATCACGCACGTAGCTCTGGATCCAGAACAGGGCCACTAGACGCTCTCCGCGGGTCACCTCCGCCACCTGGTGGACACTGGAAGAGGGGTAGATTACCGCGTCCCCCGCGCCCAGCTTCACCCCCGTCTCACCGAAGGTGGTGCGCACCACAAGCTCACCCCCGTCGTAGGTTTCCGGCGCAGAAAGAAACACCGTCATGGAGACGTCGGTGCGCAAACGCGGGCCGGCGCCCATGAGGGGATCGTCCACGTGATCCCCATAGGTCATCCCCGGCAGGTAGCGGGCGAAGATGGGGTCGGAGACCCGGTGCGGGAGCGCGCCGAATTGAACCACCCGGTTGTGACCCATAGCACTCATCAGGATGCGGACGAGCATGCCCATGCGCGTGGGCTCGAGGCCCAACTCCAGGTTGTTCTTGACCCGGCGCGCCGCCTTCCCAGCGGTTAGCTTGCCGTCGACGAAGCGGGCCCCGCCCAGCAGCTCATGGAGCTTGGCCAGCTGGGGCGGATCGAGCAAATGGGGAATTTCCAGCAGCATCGCAATACCTCGCGTCGGTCCGATGCCCCTCCGCGTACGCCCAGGGTAGCGCCGCTCGGCACTTTGGTATACTGACTGTTGCCTGCAGCGCAGCACCAACAACGGGCTCAGTCGGGAGAGAACGGATGATTCTCAAAGCAGTGATCGAGGACGAAATCTACACCTTGAATGTGCCCGAGATAATCCTGCAGCAGGCGGGCGATGTCTTCCACAAGATGGATCAGGACATGGAGCAGGGCTGGCAGATGAGCCGCGAATGGGTGCAGCGCCCCACCGCGATTCAACGCTGCCAGATCGTGGCCGACAAGCTCCTGACCGCCCTAGAGAAAGACAACCACAAGCTGGGCATGCTCATGGCCGGCTACATCCTGACCAAACTGCCCAACCTGGATACCGTGGAGATCGACATCCACGGCGAGATCCAGAACACAGCGTTCACCTTCCTGGAGCCCGCGCCGGATGCCCCGGTGGGATCACCGGTCCAGGTCGACGCAGGCGCCGAGGAATCCGACGACACCGAGGCCAGAGAGCAGGCGGAACGGGACGTGAGCCGGGTATTCAAGGTCGGTAAGAGCTACCGCTTCTCCGTATTCGATCACGCGAGCGGTGAGTGGTGCGACTCTCCCGCCTTCGCCTCCGAGGCAGAGGCCAAACGCCAGCGCCTCAAGGCATTCCAGATGCGCTACAGCGCCCTCCGACACCCGGCCCCCTGAAACGGGACCGTCCCCGCCCATAGGCGCGGGAATCAGCAAGAGAGTGCCTCACGCAACAATCGCTCCAGTGTGCCACTGTCTGCGGGCAGCGGGATGGTCCCAAAGACGGGAAAACGGGCCTTCAGAGTTGCCAATTTCGTCTCGTGCTCGGGTTGGTAGAACACGATGACCTTGACCCCGGGACTCTTTTGCAGCCGGGCCATGAGGGTTTCGAGGTTGCTGGTGCGGTCGCGAAAATCGGACTGAAAGTTGTACTCCCCCACCACCACCGCAGGGATGGACTGCTTGAGCCAGGCCTGGGCCTTGCGCTGGGAGTTCACGAACTCCGCCTCGAAGCCGATCTGCCGGTAGAGGTTAGTGAAGTTGGGGTAGCCGCCCAACTCCACGATCGCGAGTAGTTTGGGCCGGGGCGGGTCCATGGCTCAGGCGAACACGACCCAGGTGGTGGCAATGTACTTCACGCCCTGCCGCAGCTCGGCCGCACGATGCTCGTGGGTCCAGAAGGGTGGGAACAATACCAGCGTACCCTGCTCTGGCCGGAGCCTGATCCCCTGGTGGAGAAACTCGGTTTCGCCCCCCGGTCCGGGTACGTCGTTCAAGTACCACAACGCCACCAGTTGCCGCTGGCTGAAGGCGTGACTTCCCCCATCGATGTGCCAATGATAGTACTCACCCGCTCGATAGCGTTGCACCTGGTAGCCGAGGTCCTTGAAGGGCCCCCGGAAATAGGCAAATGCCTGACGAAACTCGGCGAGCGCCGCCGAAAGGGACCGGAAGAACAGGGCATCCACGTCCTTCCAATCGGGCTTGTTGCTCACCACCAGATCGGTAGTTTTCTTCACCGCGCGATCCCGGATCTCGGCCTGTCCGATCCGCCCCTCATGCTGGTGCTCGGGACAGGCCTCGAAGCGTTCGATGACCGCTTCGCAAAACGACGGTGGCAAGGCCCGCGCCCAGGCAAACACGAAGCTGTTCGGCTTGACCTCGCGGATCCGGTTAAGGGACGCGATGGGGCGCTTCACAGAGACGCTCAGCATAGGGACTCCTCGAACTCGGGTGGGGATGGAGAGCGCGAGACAGGGGCAATCTACCGGCCGGATTATAGCGGCGACCGATCCGCATCGCTCACAGACGGACGCCCTCGATCAAGGCCTGGATGCGGCCCGCGGCGCCCTCGGGCTGCCGCTGGTACTCCCCGAGCGCCCGCTCGGCAGTCTCAAGCCAGTGCAAGCGCCCCCTCGACACCGAGGCCAGCAGGGAAGCCCGCTCCCCCGCCTTCGCCCAAGGGTGATAGGCCGCCTCCAGGGCCGGGAAGAGGTCCTTGCGCAGGGGCGTGAGGTTGCCGAAGTAAAAGTGCAAGGAGGCCGGGTTGTCTCGCTCGATAAGCGCGGGCAAGGTGCTCAGGCAATCGGCCAGATGATCACGAACCGCCCTGAGCATGAGCTCCGCGGGCGTACGTAGCAGGGCGAACAGCATCTCTTCCCAGCGGTCTCCCAGCAGCATGCCGGCCTGGTGCTCGCCGACCTCATGCAGGCGCAGGGTTTCAATCTCCACTCCCGTCATGGCGTTCAAGGCGACGACCAGGTCAGACTCGAAGTCGTAGTAGGCGAAGGCTCGTCCGAGGGCATTCGCGGGTCGGCTCCAGCGCCAGCCTTCCAGCTTCTCCCAGAGCAGGCGTCGCAACGACTCGCGCCGCAGAATGATCTGCTGACCGCGGATCATGGCGGGTGGCGCGGCGAGTTCCCGTGCATACTCCGAGGACACCACGGCAACCCGGTACTCCCCCACCTGTTCGCAACGCTCCAGGCGCCCGAGAAGAAAATGAGCCTTGCCTCCGTTACCGATACCGCCGCTGTACACCAGCCCCCGAGGCAGCAAGTCCTCGTTGACGGCCCCAGCATCGAAGGGGTCGAAGATCACTCCGTCGATGTCCAGTGGCCGCAGCTCCGCTTCGTCGAGGTCCTCCCAGAGCCGCTCCCTGGCCTGCAGCCAGTCCGCCACCTCACCCCGCGGCAAGGGGGCACCCAACGGGATGGCCCTTTCCCAACGATAGTATTCCCTCATCTTCATCAGGTAGGTACAGAGAGGGTAATCTGTAGCGTGGCGGGCGTCGGACACATGGCAGTTGTACTGGACCGTCTCCGTCAGGTGTTTGAGGGAGCCTTCGTTCATCAGCGGTTACCGCACCTCAGCCCTTCGCCGATCACATCCAATACCAAGTTTAATGCTAGGATATTAGTAGCATGGGCCCTGGCCTCTGCCAAGACCCTCACCCGTTCAAGCTTTCCATGACAACGTAGGAGCTGATCTGTGGCATTGCGCATCAAGAGCCACTGGCACGCCGACGACAGCGACCGCTCCTTGAGCGAGATCGCCGGCGCGCTGGCCTTCATCGGGTGGCGTATCGCCCTCGATCGGGCGATCAACCTCCACTGTGAGCGCTTCGTCTACCGAAGCGACGAAGAGCGGTTGGCTGTGATCCAGGAGTACCTCTGCTTCCTGATCCAGATCGCCGATCGCCTCGCCCACCAGCAACTGGAGGAAACCGAGCGCCGTGAGCTGATCGTCAGCCTGGCGAGGCGACTCGCCGAGCACGTGCAGGACAACGCCGATGACCTCTTGGGTGCAGGGGATCACGGCCGCCGCTTCATCGACCTCCTGAACGAGCGGTCAGCCGAGTACTCAGACCTCAGCCTAACGGAGGACGGCCCTAGCTATCCCTTCCTTCGCCACCTCGGCTACCGAGTCCAGCACCAAATGGGCGAGGTTGAAGAGAACCGCTGGGTGATCGACCAGGTGATGGACCGAGATGGGTGGGAGGCCTACCGACAGTTCGCCAAGGCCTTTGGGGATCTCTTGGACTAGCCGCCAACAAGATCCGTTCGGGAGCCGCCTCCAGGTGCATTGACGGCTGCGGTGCAAACCGCGGGTTGTCCCCATAAACGGGGTGTGTAAACGCCGAGCAGGGTAGCCGGAAGGCTACCCTGCTTTGGTTCGCAACACCTCGTGGGCGCGAGGCTCAGCCCTCGACCCACTCCTCGAGGTTGTCGGTGCTCTTCTCCTCGCCATCCGCGTAGCCAGCCTCGTAGGCTTCGGTTAGGCGCTGCTCCTCGCGTTTTGGGTTACCGAGGAAGCCGCACTGCCAGCCTTGGATGTACTCATCATCGACACCCATCTGCTCCATCTTGGTTACGGCGTCGTAGTAGAACTGGTTCATCATCCGGTCTCCGCGTCTGCTAACTTTCTGATTATAGGGGGTCTATTAATATTACATTATATTCACATGCAACCTCAAGCCACCCGGTCGGTGTGCGAGCCAAGTCGCCGCGGCGACAACAGGCTCCCGGCGAAAAGATAGCTTACTAGAATAAGGCGTTCTAGTTCTGGAGGCCAGCAACAGTTGCGGTTGCACTCCCCCTTCGCCGGCCCCA
>JAEHCY010000526.1 GCA_016880695.1 Chromatiaceae bacterium
AGCCGATTCTCTCGGGGTTGCCGGGAGGGGCGTTCGCTGTTTGGCGAGGTAGCGCGGGGGGTCGCAACCGTTCGCGGCAAGGCACGGGGAGTTGCCAAGTCCTGAAGCCCCCTGCCCCTTGTCGGGTTGTTTCCGCCCTGCGAACGCCCCAACTCTATCGGGGTCGGGGTTCCCGAGCGACAACGCCTACCAGGCCGCTTCGCTTTCGGTGCACTGGCATAATGATTAGCACAACCAGGAGGAGAGATCCCCATGAAGCCCTTTTTCCAATGGTGTGGTGCCCTGCTGATTATGCTCGGCTTGTCCGTGGCGTCCGTGGCGGGGGAGAAGCAGAAGGTTGTCTACCACCTCAACGGTGACGACCCCAAACAGCAGGCGGATTCGCTGCGTAATATCCAGAACCACATCAACGCCGTGGGTAAGGAGAACCTCGACCTCAAGATTGTGGTGCACGGCGATGGCCTTTCCCTGCTCCTCACCCCCGAGGCACTGGCCCATACCAAGATGAAGGCCGCCAACGCCGATGCCGAGATGCAGGCGAGGATTGCCGGACTGAAGGACCAGGGGGTACAGATTCAGGTGTGTGCCAACACGCTGAAGGGACGTAGCGTGGATGCCAAGAACGATCTTTACGATGTAGCCGAGGCCGACATCGTGCCCTCGGGCGTGGCGCAACTAGCAGTCCTGCAGAATCAGGGTTACGCCTACATCAAGCCTTAGCGGGCCCTGTTGTTTTCGGGATGCGTGACCGTAGTTAAGCGTCCCGGCTACTCCTCATGGGTGAAGCCCTTGATGATGTAGCCGCCGGACTTCTCATCGAATTGAAGCTCCAGTAGTTTCTGCGCCTCGGCGGCCTCCAGCAGCTTGCCGAAGGTGCGGAAGCCGTGATAGGTCTCATTGAAACCGGGGTTGCGCCGCTTCAGGGCCTGTTTGACCATGGACCCCCACACCTTCTCCTCCTCCCCGCGTTCCTTGAACAGGTCTTCGACGGTCTCCAGCACCAGGTCCAAGGCCGCCTGTTTCTTGTCGTCCTCGGTTTCCCCCGATGTCTTCTGGGCCGACTTGGACGCCGCGGCTCGGCGTTTGGTCTGGCGCTGCTTGTCCGACTCCCGCACCAGGTCGTCGTAGAAGATGAACTCGTCGCAATTGGCGATGAGCAGATCCGAGGTGGACTTCTTCACCCCTATCCCGATTACCGTCTTGTTGTTCTCGCGCAGCTTGCCGACCAAGGGAGAGAAGTCGGAGTCGCCACTGATGACGACAAAGGTATCCACATGGGCCTTGGTGTAGCAGAGGTCGAGGGCATCCACCACCATGCGGATATCGGCCGAGTTCTTGCCGGACTGGCGCACATGGGGGATCTCGATCAGCTCGAAGGCCGCCTCATGCATCGCGGCTTTGAATTCCTTGTAACGATCCCAATCGCAATAGGCCTTCTTGACCACAATGTTGCCCTTGAGCAGCAGCCGCTCGAGCACCTTCTTGATGTCGAACGCCGCGTAGCGGGCGTCGCGCACCCCCAGCGCAATGTTCTCGAAATCGCAGAAGAGCGCCATGTTCTGGGTCTTGGGTTTGGTCGTCATGGGGTTCCCGGGATCTGGAGGGCGAAGGGGTGTCGCCGAGGCGGAGAGGGGCGGGGTGACAACCCCGCGGAACAATGCTGGGATTGTCGCAGAAAAACCGCCGTCGGGGCGAATCCGCTAGCGCCCTGTGTCCACTGGTCACTCTGGGTGGGCGAGGGGCAGTATTCAGTCTGGCGTTACGCTGCCGGCCGGGAAAAGGCGAAAAATGGCCTGTAAACGGGTCAGATTCACAACCTTACGACATCGCAGGGATGAGATCGGCAACCCTCTCGTCCCTGGTGAGGGGTTTTCGGCACTCCCTGTCGCGACGATGGGTTTACCGGCCCAGGCCCCGGTGTAACTTTTGTTCGGCGCTGGGGAACCTGCCGTTGCAGGGCTCCGTCGCCCCTACACCAGTGAAGCCCCCAGGGCGCTACCCATGGCCCATCGGTACAGGCATCATAGCGTCGTACACCCACCTCGGAGGCGCTGGGATGAATCCGTTTGAGGCCTGTCTGTCGCCCAGTGGCCGCATAAGCCCCCGGCAACGGCGGTTGCTGTTGCTCCTGTGGTTTCCCCTCGCCGCCGCTGCCGCGGACTACCCACCGGTCGGGGTGGAGATGACCCTGAGGCGGGTTTCGGAGCACGTCTATTACGTCCAGGGGGCGTCGGGCATTGCCACCGACAACCAGGGCTTCATCTCCAACGCCGCTGCGGTGGTCACCTCGCAGGGTGTGGTGATCGTCGATGCCCTGGGCTCACCGTCGCTCGCCACAGGCTTCCTGGCGCTGGTGCGCCAGGTCAGCGACCAGCCACTGCGCACCCTGGTGGTGACCCATTATCACGCCGACCATATCTACGGCCTGCAGGTGTTTCAGGACCAGGGCGCCGAGATCATCGCCCCGGCGGGCTTTGAGGGCTATCTCGATTCCCCCGCCGCCACCGAGCGGCTGGCTGAGCGTCGCACCTCCCTCGCCCCCTGGATCAACGACCGCACCCGCCTGGTGCGGCCAGATCGGGTCATCACCGAGGACACTGTCCTCACCCTGGGGGACGTCAGCCTGAGGCTCGGCTACCTGGGGGCAACCCATTCCGACGGCGACCTCAGTGTTCTGGTGGAGCCCGATCGGGTGCTGATCGCCGGGGACATCGTCTTCGAGGGACGTATCCCCTTCACCGGCAGCGCGGATACCCGCCACTGGCTTGCCGTCCTCGAGGGGCTGCAGCGGGAGGGTCTGCGCGCCCTAATCCCGGGCCACGGACCCGCGGCCTCGGATCCCGAGGCTGCGATCGGTGCCACCTTGCGCTATCTGCGTTACACGCGCCAGCAGATGGCCGCGGCGGTGGCCGAGATGACCCCCTTCGACGAGGCCTATGCCGCCACCGACTGGTCGGAGTTCTCCCATCTGCCGGCGTTCGAGGCCACTCACCGGCGCAACGCCTACGGCATCTATCTCGCGCTGGAGCAGGAATCCTTCCAGGGGGAGTAAGGCCATCAGACCTGTCTGGGCTTTCTGCCGGCGCCCAGGCACGAGCAAGCCGCGGCAGGATCCCGCGGAGCGCCGGATATGCCACCGGACCGCCCCTCGGTTTGCGCCAACCGGGCGATACCAAACAGCGGTGGTCGGGAGAGGTCAAGATGTCCGGGTTACCCTTCGATCTCGCCCCGCTGGTTCCCGAGGCCTACGCCGCCTACCGGACGGTACTGGCGGATGCGCTGGTCCTTTTCCTCGGGCGGCTGCCAGCGTCGCGGCGCGGGGCGATTTTCGCTGAGCAGGCGCGCCTGCCCCTGGAGACGGGCCTCGCCGAGCGGTTCACGCGCCTGCTGCGGCACTGTCCCACGCTGCACAAGCTTGGGCAGGTGCTGGCGCGGGATCGCCGCCTCGACCCGGAGCTTCGCTGCTGGTTGCAGACGCTGGAGTCGCTGCCCCCGCCGCGCCTGGGTCCGGACTTTCGTTATCGGCTCGACGTCGAGCTGCCGGGGCTCCAACGGGCGGGGGTTCGCGTCGCCACCAGGGCCCTGGCGGAGGGGAGCGTCGCGCGGGTCGTCCCCTTCACCTACCGCACCCCGGCGGGTGAAGCGCTGCGGCAGGGGGTGTTCAAGGTCCTCAAGCCCGGTGTCGAGCGGCGCCTGGAGCAGGAGCTTGCGCTTTGGCCGGCGCTCGGGGCCTTCCTCGAGGAGCGCTGTGACCGCTGCCGCCTGCCGCCGATCCGCTACGCCGAGACGCTCGAATCGGTCCGCACCCTGCTCGCGAGCGAGGTACGGCTCGACCAGGAGCAGTGCCATCTCGCCGAGGCCGCCGAGGTCTACCCCGAAACGGCGATGCGTATCCCCCGGCTTCTGCCGTTTTGCACCCCGCGCATCACCGCCATGGAGCGCATCGACGGGGTGAAGGTGACCGAAACGATCGGGCTTTCCGCCCGGGAGCGGCGGCGCACGGCCGAGCGCATCGTCGCGGGACTCCTCGCCCAGCCCCTGTGGAGCGGGCGTGATCCCAGTCCTTTCCACGCCGATCCCCACGCCGGCAACCTGTTGCGTACCCCCGATGGTACGCTGGCGGTACTCGACTGGAGCCTGGTCGGCCGCTTGGGCAAGCGCGAGCGCGAGCAGCTGCTGCAGGCCCTGCTCGCCGCCTGGCGTCTGGACCCTGCCCGAGTTGCCCGCGCCGTTTCCGCACTGCTCCTGTCGCCAGCGCCGGAGACCGACCTGCGCGCGCTGGTGGAGCGGGCCGTGGCCGAGCTACGGCCGGGGCGTCCAGCGGGGTTCCACTGGTTGCTCGGTCTGCTCGACGCCATCGCCTTTGCCGGGCTGGGGCGGTTCGAGCCGTCGCTTCTGTTTTTCCGCAAGTCGCTCCTGACCCTGCAAGGGGTGTTGGCGGACGTGTGCGAGGACGACGCGCTCGATGCCGTGCTGGGTTGGACCGCGCTGTGGCAGCTCCTGGCGGAGGGGAGTCTGCGGCCCTGGGCGCCGCCGGGCTCCCGCGCCTTTGGCTCCCACCTCTCTAACCTCGATCTCCTATCTCTCTGCTGGGCCACACCGGAGTTGTCCCTGCGCTACTGGCGCCATTGGCTGGCCTCCTCTTGGGACCGCCCCGCCGCTGAACCCTCGGATCGTGCCTGAGCCTGCCCCCATACGGCGGACTTAGGCTCTGGTAAGCGCTCGGCTTCCTGTTGCCTACTCAGCCACCCATCCCAACTCAGGTGACAACACCAGGGCTCACTGTTAGGGCAA
>JAEHCY010000527.1 GCA_016880695.1 Chromatiaceae bacterium
CTGCTCACCGAAGGTCATGGTGCCGAGCCCGAGCACGCTGACTGCAATGCCGGTTCGTCCGAGCTGGCGGTGGTGCATGGGTCCCCTCCCCGCGATGGCGTGCGCTGGGCCTGGTAAGCTGGTGAGTGTTGCAGAGCGGGCGGCAGGGGGCAACCCGCGGTCGCCGATCGATGCGGGGTGAGGTCGCGAACGATGGAAGTGGAAGGCGCGCTGTTCTCCGCGACCCTCCAGGGGGTGTTCGGGGTTCTTTACTTGATCGCCTTGGGGGGTGCCCTTCGCCTCGCCCCCTGGTCCAAGCTGCGCGACAGCGAGCAGTTGCACGTTTTTTTCGGCTCGGTGGTGGCGCTGGCGCTGCTGTGGCACCTGCGTGCCAGCGTGGGGCCGGGGCTCACCTTCCATCTGCTGGGTGTCACCGCCGTCACCCTGATGTTCGGCTGGTCGCTCGGTATCATCGCTGCGAGCTTGGCCCTGGTGGGGGTTACCCTTAACGGAGGCTTTGGCTGGGACAGCTTCCTGATCAACGCGGTCACCACCGGGGTGCTGCCGGTGACCCTCTCCCAGGTGCTGCTGGTGGTGATCCGCTGGTATCTGCCGAGGTACTTCTTCGTCTACGTGTTGGTCAACGGGTTTCTCACCGCCGGGCTCGTGGCCCTGGTCAGCGGGTATCTGGTCACCGGCCTGCTGGTCCTGAGCGGGGCCTACAGCTTCGCGGAGCTCAGCCAGAGCTTCTTGCCCTTTTTCCCGCTGATGTTTCTACCCGAGGCCATGCTCAACGGCTGGATACTCACCGTGCTGGTCTTGTTCCGGCCGAATTGGGTGTACTCCTTCAGCGACGAACAGTACCTTAACGGCAAGTAACCGCGGCGTCGCAGAGAAAGGGGGTTCGGGTGTCCTGGTGGGGCAAGCGTTTGGGGGGGGCCTTCGGCTACGTGCTCGGTGGCCCGATCGGTGCGTTGTTGGGGGCCGTGCTCGGGCACAACTTCGATAAGGGGTTCGGGCGCCGCGACCCAGGCGTCGAGACCGTGGGGCTCGCTGATCGCGAGCGGGTGCAGACGGTTTTCTTCACGGCCACCTTCTCGGTGATGGGCCACATTGCCAAGGCGGATGGTCGGGTCTCGGAGCAGGAGATCGCGGTGGCCGAGGCGGTCATGGGGCAGATGGACCTCTCGCCCGAGCTACGCCGCATGGCGATGCGGCTGTTCGACGAGGGCAAGTCCCCGCGCTTCAACCTCGACGAGGTGCTCGACCAGTTTCGCGCCGAGGCCCACCGGCGGCAGTCCCTGATCCAGATGTTCGTCGAGATCCAGCTCCAGGCCGCCTATGCGGATGCCCATCTCGACCCGGTCGAAGAGCGCTTGCTGCTCCACATCTGCGATCGGCTGGGGGTATCCCGGGCGCTGTTTCGTGGGCTGGAGCAACTGGTTCGGTTGCAGTATCGGTTCACCGAGGAGGGGTCCCGCGCCGGCGGGCGCCGGGCGGAGGCGCCGGCACGTCCTTCGTTGGCGGATGCCTATGCAGTGCTCGGGGTGGGCTCGGATGCGAGCGACGAGGATGTCACCCGCGCCTACCGCCGTCTGCTCAGCCGGCATCATCCCGACAAACTGGTGGCCAAGGGCCTGCCTGATGAGATGATGAAGCTGGCGACGCAGAAGACCCACGAGATCCGCAAGGCCTATGAGATGATCCGCGGTGCCCGCGGCCTCCCGGTCTGAGTATCCGGGCTGAAATGTTGCGCGTATTGGGGTAACTTAACGGGCCTTCTTGGGATTTTCCGCATTCTGACGTGGGGGTTGCAACAGGCTCTCCCACCGGGGAGATAAACGCATGGCTCACGACCTGATCGCACCCTCCATCCTCTCGGCCAACTTCGCCAAGCTGGGAGAGGAGGTGGACAACGTTTTGGCCGCTGGGGCGGACATCGTCCACTTCGACGTGATGGACAACCACTACGTGCCCAACCTCACCATCGGGCCCCTGGTGTGCGAGGCGCTGCGCAAGCACGGCGTCACCGCACCCATCGACGTGCACCTGATGGTCAAGCCGGTGGACCGCATCGTGGGGGACTTCGCCGCGGCGGGCGCCAGCTACATCACCTTCCACCCCGAGGCCAGCGAGCACGTCGACCGCACGCTCCAGCTCATCCGCGGCGAGGGCTGCAAGTCCGGGCTGGTGCTCAATCCCGCAACCCCCCTGAGCCACCTCGACTACGTGCTCGATAAGCTGGACATGATCCTGCTGATGTCGGTGAACCCGGGCTTCGGGGGCCAGAGCTTCATCCCCTCGGCCCTGACCAAACTCCAGCAGGTGCGCAGGCTCATCGATGCCTCGGGTCTCGACATCCGCCTGGAGATCGACGGCGGGGTGAAGGCCGACAACATCGCCGAGATCAAGACCGCCGGCGCGGATACCTTCGTCTCCGGCTCTGGCATCTTCGGTAAGGGCAAGGAGGGTGACGCGCACCGCTACGACAGCATCATCCGGCAGATGCGGGAGGCGTTGGCCTCGGTGCCCCGCTGAGGGCGCTCGGATTAGGAGCAGGCGCTTATGTTTCGGCCGCGGATGATTCTCATCGACCTGGACGGGACCCTGGTCGACAGCGTCCCCGATCTCGCCTTCTCGGTGGACCGCATGATGGAGCGGCTCGGACGCGAGCCCTGGGGCGAGGCGGCGGTCCGCAACTGGGTGGGGAACGGCGTGGAGCGGCTGGTGTGCCGGGCCCTGACCGGCTCGCTCGATGGCGAGCCGGCACCCGAGGCGTTTGCCCGCGCCCTGCCCATCTTCCTCGAGCTGTACGCCGCCAACACCTCGGAGCGCTCGCGGCTCTATGCGGGCGTTCGCGAGGGGCTCGATGCGCTCGGCGGCAGCGGTTATCGGCTCGCCTGTGTAACCAACAAGGCCGCGCAGTTCACCGAGCCCCTGTTGCGGCACCTGGGGGTGCGCGACTACTTCGAGCTGGTGGTGAGCGGCGATACCCTTGAGCACAAGAAACCCCATCCCGCGCCGCTGCTCCATGCGGCCCGCCACTTTGGCGCTCAGCCCGCGGATGCGCTCATGGTAGGGGACTCGATCAGCGACGTAAGGGCCGCCCGGGCCGCCGGTTTCGGGGCCATCGTCTGTGTGAGCTATGGCTACAACCACGGGCACGACATCCGCGAGGCCGCGCCCGATGCGGTGATTGATGCCCTCACCGAGCTGCCCGCGCTCCTGCAGTCCCTCGGGGCGGGAACGGCCGCCATGCGCTCGGCATGAACCGGGGATCCGGCCGCCGCTCGGTCCCTGAGGTGGCCGTCGCAGGCGTGGCCGGCACGCCCCGCTGACCCAGCCCTGGAAACCAACCCTATGTCCCCCGAAACCCTCGCCGCGCTCGCCGCCCAAGGTTACAACCGGGTCCCCCTGGTCTGTGAGGTCCTCGCCGATCTCGATACCCCCCTCAGCCTGTACCTCAAGCTGGCCGAGGGCCCCTACTCCTATCTGTTCGAGTCGGTACAGGGCGGCGAGAAGTGGGGGCGCTACTCCATCATTGGCCTGCCCTGCCGCACGCTGGTGCGGGTGCACGGCCAGCGGGTGAGCCTGGAGCGCGACGGCGTTGTCATCGAGCAGGTGGATACCGCTGACCCCCTCGGCTGGATCGAGGCGTTTCAGCACCGTTTCCGGGTGGCCGAGCACCCCGGTCTACCCCGCTTTACCGGCGGTCTGGTCGGTTACTTTGGCTACGACACCGTCCGTTTCATCGAGCCGCGCCTGGCAACCTGCCCGAGCCCCGACCTGATCGGCACCCCGGATATCCTGCTGATGGTCTCCGACGAGCTGGTGGTGTTCGACAACCTCAGCGGCCGCATCTACATCATCGTCCACCTCGACCCGAGCAGTGGCGACACCTGGGAGCGGGGCGAGACGCGCATCACCGAGCTGGTCGAGCGCATGCAGAGCGCCACGCCGCGACAAGTGTGTGGGCCGCCACGCATCGTGAGTGAGGCGGACTTTATCTCCGGCTTCACCGAGGAGGGTTTCAAGCAGGCGGTGGAGCGCATCAAGCGCTACATCCTGGAGGGAGACTGCATGCAGGTGGTGCTGTCCCAGCGCCTGTCCATCCCCTACCAGGCCAGGCCGCTCGATCTCTACCGCGCGTTGCGCGGGCTCAACCCCTCGCCCTACATGTACTTTCTGGACCTTGGCGGGTTCCACATCGTGGGCTCGTCCCCCGAAATCCTCACCCGGTTGGAGGAGGGGGTGGTCACGGTGCGCCCGATCGCCGGCACCCGTCCTCGCGGCCACAGCGAGGAAGAGGACCAGGCGCTGGAGACCGAGCTCCTCGCCGACCCCAAGGAGCTGGCCGAGCACCTGATGCTGATCGACCTCGGGCGTAACGACGTGGGTCGGGTGGCCCGGGTCGGCAGCGTGCGGGTCACCGATCGCATGATCGTGGAGCGCTACTCCCACGTCATGCACATCGTCTCCAACGTGGTGGGCGAGCTCTGCGGGGACATGAGTGCGATCGATGTGCTGCGAGCCACCTTCCCCGCCGGTACCGTGTCGGGGGCACCCAAGATCCGGGCGATGGAGATCGTCGACGAGCTGGAGCCGGTAAAACGCGGCATCTACGCGGGTGCGGTCGGCTATCTTTCCTGGAGCGGCAACATGGATACCGCTATTGCCATCCGCACCGCGGTGATCAAGGACGGCACCCTGCACATCCAGGCCGGTGCCGGGGTGGTGGCGGATTCGCGCCCGGACCTCGAGTGGAAGGAAACCATGAACAAGGGCCGCGCCATTTTCCGCGCCGTGGCCATGGCGGAGGCGGGTATCGATCGCCACGCCTGTGTGGGCGGATGAGCGGTGGTGAATTAACCTGGACTCGGACGTTGCCGGCTCCTCGATACGGCGGTGGAGAGCGTGGCACCGCGTTAGCGGAGCGGGTATCCGACCGCACCGCAGGCCAGTGACATCCGGTACCTCATAGGGTTGGCCCCGATATGCTGTTGATGATCGACAACTACGACTCCTTCACCTACAACCTGGTGCAGTATCTCGGTGAGCTGGGGACGGACGTGCGGGTCTACCGCAACGACCAGATTACCCTGGAGGAGGTGGTCGCGCTTGCCCCGGAGCGCATCGTGATCTCACCGGGTCCCTGCACACCCAGCGAGGCTGGCATCTCGGTCCCGCTGATCGAGCGGTTTTCCGGGCACATCCCGATCCTCGGTGTCTGCCTGGGCCACCAGTCCATCGGCCAGGCCTTCGGTGGGCGCATTGTGCACGCCCGCGAGGTGATGCACGGCAAGACCTCGCCGATCCACCACGCCGACACCGGGGTGTTCAGCGACCTATCCAATCCCTTTCAGGCGACGCGCTACCACTCCCTGGTGATCGAGCAAGAGACCCTGCCCGAGTGCCTGGAGGTGACGGCCTGGACTCAACGACCCGATGGCGGGCGCGACGAGATCATGGGCGTGCGCCACCGGGAGTGGCCGGTGCAGGGGGTCCAGTTTCACCCCGAGTCGATCCTCACCGAGCACGGCCACCGGCTGCTGCGCAACTTCCTCGATCAGCGTTGAGTGGCATGCCGGCGTTATCGACAACCCAGTCCGCTCGTGCCGAGTGCGGACGATCGCCCCTGGCTACGTGCGCCTGTGGCGCGCACTCGGGCCAACGGCCGCGTATCGAGGCAGGACGCCGCAGCGCTTTTGATCCCAACGATTGAGTTGAACCGACGATGCCCATCACCCCGCAGGAGGCCCTGCAGCGCACCCTCGACCACCGCGAGATCTTCTACGACGAGATGCTCTCGCTGATGCGCCAGATCATGGCCGGCGAGGTCTCACCGGTGATGATCGCGGCGATCCTGACCGGCCTGCGCGTGAAGAAGGAGACCATCGGTGAGATCACCGCCGCCGCCCAGGTGATGCGCGATCTGGTCACCCGCGTGCCGGTGGCGCCGAGTCCGCACCTGGTCGACATCGTCGGTACCGGCGGTGACGCCGCGCACACCTTCAATATTTCCACCGCCTCGATGTTCGTGGTGGCGGCGGCGGGCGCGAAGGTGGCCAAGCACGGCAACCGCAGCGTCTCCTCTAAATCCGGCAGCGCGGACGTGCTCGAGGCCCTGGGCGTGAACCTGATGCTGTCTCCGCAGCAGGTGGCCGACTGCATCGAGGCGATCGGTATCGGCTTCATGTTCGCTCCAAGCCACCACAGCGCGATGAAGAACGTGGCGCCGGTACGCCGCGAGATGGGCGTGCGGACGATGTTCAACATCCTCGGCCCCCTCACCAATCCCGCAGGCGCGCCCAACACGCTGATGGGCGTGTTCCACCCGGACCTGGTCGGTATCCAGGTGCGGGTGATGCAGCGGCTCGGCGCCCAGCACGTCCTCGTGGTCTGGGGCAAAGACGGCCTCGACGAGATCTCGCTCGGCGCCGCGACCCTGGTCGGCGAGCTCAGGGGCGGCGAGGTGCGCGAGTATGAGATTCACCCCGAGGACTTCGGCCTGCAGATGGTCTCCCACCGTGGGCTCAAGGTCGGCGACGCCGAGGCCTCCAAAGCGATGCTGCTCGAGGCGTTGGAGAATCGGCCCGGTACGCCGCGCGAGATCGTGGCGCTGAATGCCGGCGCCGCCCTGTATGCGGCGAACCTGGCCGCCTCGATCGGTGATGGCATCGCCAAGGCCCGCGAGGCGATTGCGAGCGGCGCGGCCCGCGCCAGGCTCGATGCCTTCGTCGCCTTTACCCAGTCCTGCGCCTGATCGAACCGAGTCAATCGATGGCCGACACCCCGGACATCCTGAAGAGGATCGTCGCCCGCAAGGCCGAGGAGGTGGCCGAGCGCAGCGCGCGTGCGCCACTCGCGGCGGTGATGGCCGCCGCGCACCAGGCCGCCCCGCCGCGCGGATTCGTTGCCAACCTGCTCGCGCAGATCGCGGCCGGCCGGCCGGGGGTAATCGCCGAGGCGAAGAAGGCCTCGCCCTCGAAGGGCGTGCTGCGGCCGGACTTCGACCCCGTCGCCATTGCGCGCAGCTACCAGCGCGGTGGTGCGGCCTGCCTGTCGGTGCTGACCGACATCGACTTCTTCCAGGGCAGTGATGCCTACCTGCAGCAGGCCCGTGGGGCGTGCGCCCTGCCGGTGCTGCGCAAGGACTTCGTCATCGACCCCTACCAGGTGTGGGAGGCGCGTGCGCTGGGCGCGGATTGCATCCTGCTGATCGCGGCCTGCCTGGACAACGGCCTACTTGACGAGCTTAATGCCCTGGCGCTTGGTCTCGGCATGGATGCGCTGATCGAGGTGCATGACGGCGCCGAGCTCGACCGGGCACTGCGGGTCGATAACCCGATGGTCGGCATCAACAATCGGGATCTGCGCACCTTCGAAGTGGCACTGGAGACCACGCTCGACCTCATGGCGCGCATTCCCGCTGAGCGGCTGGTGGTGACCGAGAGCGGTATCCAGGGTCGGCAGGACGTCGCGCGGCTACGCGACCACGGCGTCAACGCGTTCCTGGTGGGCGAGGCATTCATGCGCGCCGACGATCCGGGCGCGCGGTTGCGGGAACTGTTCGGTTGATCGGGCCGGGGTCTTCTCGGGCTCAGGCACGCGACCCGTAGACGGTGATGGTCTTGCCCTTGGCAGCGATGAGGCCCTGTTCCTCCATGCTTTTTAGCACCCGGCCGGCCATCTCGCGGGAGCATCCAACCAAGCGCCCAAGCTCAAGACGGGTGATGCGGATCTGCACCCCGTCGGGATGGGTCATCGCCTCGGGCTGGTCGCACAGGTCGAGCAGGGTGCGGGCGATACGCCCGGCCACATCCAGGAAGGCGAGCCGTCCCGCCTTGTGGCTGGTTTGCAGCAGGCGTGTGCTTAGGTGCTTGCCCACCGCGAAGAGGAAGTCCTTCGCGTGATCCCTGAGGTCGTTGTCCAACAGGTGGATCAGTGCGGTGTAGGAAATCTCCGCCACGGTGCAGTCGGTGCGGCTGCGCACTACCACATCGCGCACCTCTCGGCGGGTGAACAGGCCCATCTCGCCAATGAATTCACCCTTATTAAGATAAGCGAGAACCAGCTCGCGCTTATCTTCGTCCTCCATGAGCACCGTGACCGATCCTTCCAACAGATAATAAAAGGTATCGGCCGGCGCACCCTTGGAGACAATGGGGGTGTTCTTGGGGTAGCGCTTGACGTGGCAATGGGCCAGGAAGGCTACCAGCCAGTCCGGTTCGCGACGGGGCTCGTTAATCAAGGGTTTCAAGGTCCGGTGAATCGTACTGATTTTGCCACGAATGCTCCGATTCTAGGCAAGGTGAGCGGGCTTGTCGATGGTGGCGGGTGAAATTTTGTGGAATTCTCGGGACCTGGTTCGAATGCCCCCTGTTCGGCGGGCGCCGGCAAGGGTGAGCGTCGCTCGGGTTCGGGCTTAATTGAGGAGCAACAACAATGAAGGCGCGTGTGAAGTGGGTTGAAGGGGCCCTGATGATCGGGGAGTCGGGCAGTGGCCACTGCGTGGTGATGGATGGTCCCCCGGAGCACGGCGGGCGCAATCTGGGACTGCGGCCGATGGAGCTCCTGCTGGTCGGCATGGGTGGCTGCACCGAGTTCGACGTGGTCCACATCCTGCGCAAGTCGCGGCTGGAGGTCCTCGGGTGCGAGGTGGAGCTCGAGGCCGAGCGGGCGGAGCAGGACCCCAAGGTGTTTACCCGTATCCACATCCACTTTGTCGTCTCCGGGCGCGGCCTGACCCCAGAGCGGGTGGAGCGGGCCATCAAGCTCAGCGCGGAGAAGTTCTGCTCCGCCTCCATCATGCTGGGCGCAACGGCGGAGATCACCCACGACTTCGAGATTCGTGATGTCTGACGCCGACGCCTTCGACGCCCTGGTCGCGGAGTTCTATCCGGTGTGGTTTCGCTACCACCCGGAGCGGGCCCTCGGCATCGGCGTGGGCGGCTACGAACAACTGTTGCCGGCCCAGGACGACGACGATGTGGGGGCCCTGGCGGCCTGGCTCGAAAGCCTGATCGTGGCGCTGGAGGAGCTCGACTTCGCCGCCCTCGACCTGGGGCGCCGCCTGGATCTGCGACTGATGTTCAATGAGGCGCAGGCCGAGTACGAGGCGCTGCTGGAGCGGGACTGGCGGCTGCACGATCCCCTGCGCTTTCTACCGAGCGCGGAGATTCTGCACCTGGCGTGCCCCGCCCCGGACGGCGCCTGGGACGACCTCGCCGCCCTGGTAGGGTCGGTGCCGGAATATCTCCGCCATGCGCAGGGCCAGCTCTTGCCCCTCGGGGAGCTACTGGCGCCGGCCCTGGTGGGGGCCACAGTGACGGCGGCGCGGGATGGGGCGGTCTATCTGCGGGAGCTCGCCGCCAGCGACCCCATCCGCTTCCGCCCAAGGGGCGGGCAGATGACCGTACTCTGCCTCGAGGCGTCCGAAGCGCTGGCCGGGTTTGCCGCGCTCCTGGAGCGCGAAGTGGTGCCGGTGGCGCGGGGTTCGCTCGGCTGTGGCCAGCGCCAGTGGCGGTTTTTGCTGCGCAAGCGCCATAGCCTGTGCCTCGACGAGGGGTCCCTGCGGCGGTTTCTGGCGGCCGAGGTCGCGCAGACCCGGGCGGACCTCGAAGTGGTCGCCCGCAGCCTCGGGGTGGAGGCCAGCGGACAGGGGGTGCGAGATCTGCTCGGACGGGAGCCACCGCTCACCGGCGAGACCCGCCGCCAGGCCTATCGGGAGGTCTGCGCCCGCCAGCGCGAGGCCCTCGCCCTGGCGGCATCGGTCCCGCTGGTGGAGGCGCCCCTGGGGGTGCGCGACGCGCCCCTCTGCCCGCGACCGCGGGGCTGGGGCGGGGGCTACCGGGCGGATCAGGCCAATGTCCGCGGCGTCCTCACCCTGGAGCCGGCGCCCGAGGGCGAGGGTCTGAGCCAGATCCGGGAGCGATGTCTGGAGCAGGGCTGGGCCGGGGCCCACCTCATCGCCTTCGCCGGCGGGCCGGCGGGCCGGCGGCTGCCGCGCCGGCTGAGCGCGAGCGATTCCCTGGCGAGGGGCTGGGGACTGTATCTGCGGGATCTCCTGCAGAGCCGAGGGGGGCTCGCCGCAAGCGAGCGCTTTCTCGGGCTCTGGTATCGCTGGCGGGGGCTTCGCCTCGCGGAGCTCGACCTGAAGCTGCACCTCGAGGGGGTCGCGCAGCGGGAGATCCTCAGCGAGCTCGCGGTCCTCGCACCGGAGGCCGATCAGCGGGAAGCGTTGTTGGTGGATCTCGCGCGCAATCCCACCGATTGGGTGGCGGGGGCGGTGGGCTGGCGCATTCTCCAGCGTGCCCGGACCTGCTACCTCGACCAGGGCGGCGAGGGTCTGGAGGCCTTCCACCAACGGCTGTTCGGCGAGGGTGCCCTTCCCCTACCGCTCTTGATCGAGCATCTGTTTGGACCGGACCTCTGGTGTGGGGTTCTGGAGGGGTTGCTCGACTGAGCGGTTGTGAATGAGTCTGTCGCGCGACCCGATCACCCTGCTGCGTCCTCGCTCGCCCCTTCGCCTATTTTCAGGATAGGTCGCGGGGACTTGCTGCCGGGCACCCTACGCTCGGGCCGCTGGTGACGATCTTTTTGCAACCTCTGAGCGGTTGCCCGCGGTGATCAGACCCAGTAGACGCTGCGCGTCATTACCCCCGAGGCCAGCCGCATCGCCAGCTTGAGGGGCGCGGGCAGCGCGGCTCCGCCCGCGGCCAGGGCCAGGTCGGCGTGGTGGATCTCGTCGCGTTTCATCTGCTCCAGGATGGCGCGGGTCTTGGTGTCATGCTCGGGGACCTCGTCCAGGTGGCCGTCGAGATGGGCCTCCACCTGGCGCTCGGTTTCCACCACGAACCCTAGGCTCCACTTGTCCCCGGCCAGACCGGCGAGGGCGCCGATGGCGAAGGACCCGGTGTACCAGAGCGGATTGAGCAGGCTGGGGCGGTTGCCGAGTTCTTGGAGCCGCCGCGCGCACCACTCCAAATGATCGTTCTCCTCGCGGGCGGAGCGCTGCATCTTCTCGCGCACATTCGGCAGGCGGGCCGTTACGGCCTGACCCTGATAGAGGGCCTGGGCACAGACCTCGCCGGTGTGGTTAATACGCATCAGACGCCCCACGTGGTCCCGCTCAGGTGCGGTCAGCTCGCTATCGGCAACCCCAACCGCGGGGTTGGGCCGCTCGGTGATCTGGGGGCGACCGAACAGGGTGCGCAGCGCCTGGTCGGTGAGCAAGAGCGCGCGGTCGATGGGGCTGTAGTCTCGCTGGTTCATGGCGGCGATGGGGTCTCCCGATCCAATGCCCGAATTCTCGGGGCTCGCCTGCGCCTGTTCAAGTCGGTTCGGTGACCGCGCCGACATCCGCGGCCGGAAGCTGCCGGGCCAGGAGCTCCACCGGATGGCAGACCTCGATCGCCAGGCCCGCCTCGCGGATCCCCGCGGCCAGGTGCAGAGCGCAGCCGGTATTGGTGGTGGCCAGGATCTGGGGTTGCTGCTCGCGCAGCCAGCGGAGCTTGTCCGCCAGCAGCCGCGCCGACATCTTGGGCTGGCGGATCAGATAGTTGCCGGCGGCCCCACAGCAGAAGGCGTTCTCCGGCAGGGTCTCGAGCCTGATCTCGGGGATGCGCCCGAGCAGGGTGTAGACCGCCTGGGTGTCTCCCAGCGGATGGCGATGGCTGCAGGGCTCGTGCACGGCGACCCTGAGCCCCAGCGGCCGCAGCGACAGGGTCTCCGGCCAGGCGATGCGGCCGAGGAAGGCGCAGATCTCCTCCACCGGCAGGCCCGTGCCGGAAAAGCGCAGCTCCGCCGCGCAGGCGCTGGCGATGGCGAGGTTCGGTCCTTGTGCGAGGGCGGAGGCGTTCTGTGCCAGCAGCCGGTCTGCCTGCTCGGGGAAGCCGTTGTGGCGGAACAGCGCCCCGCAGCAACGCTGGTCCGGGGGTATCCGGACCCGCCAGCCCAGGCGCGCCAACAGGCGAGTGGCGGCCTCCAGGGCGCGCGGCTGGCTGATGCGCCCCACACAGCCGAGGAAGAGATTGAGGGTCCGCTCTGTATCGGTGGCCAGCGGTCCGGTCCCCGTTGCGTGCGGCGGCGGGGAGAGGAACGGCAGCAGCCGGAGATAGGGCCCGAGCCAGCGGGACCGATCCAGGGTCAACCAGGATGCCACACGCAGCGCGCCGAGTCCGCGTGCAGCCGCCGCGCCGTAGCCCAGCAGGCGGAGTCCGGCCGGGCGGCTCAGGATCTCGAGGGCGATGCGCTCGGCCCCACGCCGCAGGGGCCCGGCGTGCGCCCGCTGATGGGCGCGAGCGGAGTCGAGAAGGGTGCCGTAGGCGACCCCCGAGGGACAGGCCAGCTCGCAGGCACGGCATTCGAGACAGCGGTCGAGGTGGCCGAACAGGGCCGCGCTTCCCGGCAACGCCCCCCCCAGCCAACCCTGTACCAGGGCGATGCGCCCCCGCGGCGACTCCGATTCGTCGGCCGTCAACCGATAGGTCGGGCAGTGCGGCAGGCACAACCCGCACTTGACGCAGTGATCGGCGAGCTCGAGGGTTCGCTCTGGGGTCACGGGGTTTGGGCACCGGCCGGATGTGGAACGATAATGGTAACCCTATCCCGCGGGGGCGGGGTGAAGGGCGAGGCTCGGGGCTGACCATGGCGTATTTCCGCTATCACCTGTTTTTTTGCACCAACCGCCGCGAAGACGGCAGCCCCTGCTGCGCCCAGTGCGGCGCCCAGGAGATGCGCGACTATCTCAAGGCCCGGGACAAGGCGCTCGGCATCGCCGGCCCCGGGGGGGTGCGGGTGAATACCGCCGGCTGCCTCGACCGCTGCGCCGAGGGGCCGGTGCTGGTGGTTTACCCCGAGGGCACCTGGTACACCGATGTGGACCGCGAGGATATGGACGAAATCCTCGCCGAGCACCTGCTCGGCGGCCGGGTGGTGGAGCGATTGCTGCTTCCCGCGGAGATTTCGCGGGCGCCATCGCCTCCGAGCGGAGAAAAGGGGAGAGAAGTGGGAGAGAAGTGGCTTGACAGGGCCGAATGAATATAAGATCATTCTCACATACTGATTCAGCAAGCTGAGTGCCCTGGGTCGGTATCCCTCCATCCTCCTTTGGTGGTTATTGAATTAAGCGCAGCCCCCTCTTGCTGCGCTTTTTTTTGCCATATCTGCGTTAAGTGTGCTCGGAGAACAGGTGCGCGGGATTTCGGTGCGCGATCTACGCGATCTAATGGTCAGCATCCTCGACCAAGACAGAGGTGTCGACTTGACGAACGGCGCTATGATACCGAATCCGGGCGGGCCTACCCGCAAGCTCGCCCCGCCGCGCGCCGTCAAGATAGTCAACGGCTCCGGCCGCGACGGAACCCCCATCCACTTACCGAAGGAGAAAGCGATGCAGAAACCTCAAAAGACCCTGGTGCTCGGCCTTTCCCTGTTCGGGCTGGTCCTGGCGGATCTCGCCCCCGAGGCCCCACTCGGTATCGGCTTCATCCCCCAGGCCGCTGCGGTCATAGGCAGACCCCTGACCCCCATGAGCTACGCCGGCGTGGCCAGACGCACTACCCGCGGCATGATCTATGCCACTTCGACTTACGTGGCCACACTACCCCCGGCGTGCACGACCGTCATGATCGAGGACACAAGCCTGTACCAATGCGGTGGGACCTACTACCAGGCCACCGGTACCCAATATGTCGTAGTCACCGTCGAGTGAGCCGTCAGGCCGCCCGGGTACCAACCACCGATCCGGCGGCCACAGGTGGGCCTAGAGAAAGCCCCAATTCCAATACCCTGAGGTAATACCTGATGAAGAATGCACTTTGGCGATTTTCGCGATTCGATGTCATGGCGCAGACGAAACCCACCGACCCTGCCGGTCGGCACAGCCGCAGGGCCGCGAGCGGACTGGTACTGGCGGCGCTCCTCGCATCTGTACCCGGCGTGCAGGCGGGGCCGGGCGATGCGAAGTCCATTCTTAAGGCCATGTCCGACTACATCGGCAGCCAGAAGACGATCGAGCTCAGCTTCGATAGCGACATAGAGGTCATCACCCCGGAGTTGGAGAAGATCCAGTTCACCAACTCGGGCGACGCGATTTTGAGCCGCCCGGACAAGCTGCGTGCCCATCGGGTGGGCGGTTATGCGGATGTGGCCCTGTTCTTCGACGGCAAGACCGCCAGCGTCTTCGCCAAGCACATCAACGGCTACGCCCAATTCGAGGGTGCAAGCACGGTGGATCAGTTGCTCGAAGCCCTGCGGATGGGACAGGGTGTCGCGTTGCCGGGCGCCGACCTGCTGCTGACGAGCCCGTATGATGCCCTGGTGGCCGGCGTCCTAGAGGCCAAGCATATCGGCCGCGGCGTCATCAACGGTCGGGAGTGCGAGCACCTCGCCTTCCGCAACGCCGACACCGACTGGCAGCTCTGGGTCGAGGTGGGGGATAAGCCCATCCCCTGCAAACTGGTGATCACCAGCAAGACCGTTAACAGCGCCCCGCAGTACACCCTGCGCCTGAAGAGCTTCAAGACCGGCGTCGAGCCGGCGGCGGACGCTTTCAGGTTCGCCCCGCCGGCGGGAGCGGAGAAGCTTAACCCCGATGCCCTCGTCGGGCTCGATGAGCTGCCCCCGGCGGCTGCGCCAGGAGCAAAGAAATGACACCCTCCACCCGCAAGTCCTTACTGCTCTTTGGCCTGGCCGCTGCCGGCTGGCTCTGCAATGGCAAAATCGGGCTGAGCCCCCAGGGTGGCCTGATGGCCACGGCCGAGGCGGTGATTGGCGCTCCCGCGACACCCGTCAGCTATGCCGGCGTGGCCAGGCGCTCCACCCTGGGCCGTGCTCCTGATGGAAGCGTTTATGTACCGCTATTCGGCGCGCACGACCAAAGTGCGCGAATTGCTGCGCAGTGGCAAACTGGGCGAGATAAGATTCATCCAGTCCCAATTCCGTTTCCTCCTCAACCGGCCGGGCGATGTCCGGCGCAGCGGCGGCCTCGGCGGCGGTTCGCTCTACGACGTGGGCAGCTACCCGGTTAATTTCATCGGCATGGTGATGGATGAGATCACCCGCAGCGCCCC
>JAEHCY010000528.1 GCA_016880695.1 Chromatiaceae bacterium
CCTTGACCTTGCCACTGACCTGTCGGGTAAGGTCCCAAGACTTTCGGACCCTGCCGCCAGGCTCTACCTGATGGGTCTTTCGGTGACTGTCGGATTTTGCGTCCCCTAGCAGCCTGTCGGACCTCCCCCTTTTCCAACGGGTAAAATACGGGCAGTCCCTCGGAGAGCACTCGAACATGGCCCGATTCCGCGCGATCGACCGAGACATCGACTTTCTCTTTCCGCCCTCGGTGCAGGAGTGGTTGCCCGACAACCACCTTGCCCGCTATGTGGCCAGCGTGGTTGAGGGCCTGGATCTCTCCGCGATCGAACAGGCCTACGGCGGGTGCGGTAGTGAGGCTTATCACCCCGCCACCTTGATGAGCCTGCTCCTCTACGGCTATGCCACCGGCGTCTTCTCCAGCCGCAGGATCGAGCGGGCCACCTACGACTCGATCGCCTTCCGCTACCTGGCCTGCAACCGCCACCCCGACCACGACACGCTGTGTACTTTCCGGCGACGCTTTGGCGAGGAGTTCGCATCGCTCTTCGTGGAGGTGTTGCAAATCGCCCAGGCCAACCAGATCAGCCAATTCGGCACGATCAGTCTCGATGGCACCAAGATCCACGCCAACGCGAGCCGCCACAGCGCGCTGTCGTATGCGCACGCCGAGAAGATCGAAGCCCAGCTCAAGGCCCAAGTGCAGGAACTGCTCGCCCTGGCCGAAGCGGCCGACCAAAGCGCGGTCCCCGACGGGCTGAGCGTGCCGGCGGAGATTGCCCGCCGGCAAGAGCAACTCCAGGCGATCCGGGAGGCCAAGCGCAAGATCGAGGCCTGCGCCAAGGAGCGCTACCAGCGAGAGAAGGCCGAATTCGACGCCAAGCTCCAGGCCCGCGCGGACAAGCAAGCCGAGAGCGGCAACAAAGCCCGGGGCAAGCCCCCAGCCCCACCTTCGGAGAGCCCGCGCGCACAAGAGCAGATCAACCTCACCGACGAAGAATCGCGCATCATGAAGGTCGCCGGAGGGGGCTTCGAGCAGTGCTACAACGCCCAAGCCGTGGTGGATACCCAATCCATGCTGGTGCTGGCGCCTCAGCTCACCCAGGCGACGAACGACAAACAACAGCTCGAAGCGATGCTGCAGAAGCTGCGTGCCCTGCCCGAGGGCCTCAATGCCCCCCAGAGCCTGCTTGCCGACACCGGCTACTTCAGCGAGAACAACGTCGAAGCCTGCATCGAGGCCGGGATTCAACCGCTGATCGCCGCCGGGCGCGAGGGCCACCACCCACACTGGAAACAACGCTTCAGCGAACCCCCGCCCCTGCCCGAGGAGGCCACCGCGGTCGAGAAGATGCGCCACACCCTCAAGACGAAGACGGGCAAGGCAGCCCATGCGCTACGCAAACAGACGGTGGAGCCGGTGTTCGGCATCGTCAAGTCCGTCATGGGGTTTCGCCAGTTCCTGCTGCGCGGCCTGGAGCACGTGCAGCACGAGTGGACGCTGGTGTGCCTGGCGTGGAATTTGAAACGCATGGCCGTATTGCGCCCGTAGTTCAGGAATTCAGCAGAAAACCGCCTCTTCTCGATCCAAATACTCGAAATTCTCCACA
>JAEHCY010000529.1 GCA_016880695.1 Chromatiaceae bacterium
ATCCAGGTCGTCAACCGCGTCGCCGGTATGGAGGGTTAACCAGTGGCCGAAGTAAAGAAAATTTCCGGTTACATCTGCACCGGATGCGGCATCGGCGAGCGTCTCGACCCCAAGCTGCTCCAGATGGTGGCCACCCGTGAGGGCAAGATCCCCACGGTGAAACAGCACACCATACTCTGCAGCCCCGAAGGCGTGCAGATGATCCGCGACGACATCGCCAACGAGGGCGTCACCCACCTGATGATTGCCGCCTGCTCGCGCCGGGCGAAGGTGGAGGCCTTTCACTTTCCCGAGGCAGCGGTCTCGCGCGCCAACCTGCGCGAGGGCGTGATCTGGCTGCGCCCTGAAGGCGACGAGCATCAGGAGACCACCCAGGAGATGGCGGACGACTACGTCCGCATGGCCTGTGCCGAGATCAAGTTCCTTACGGTGCCCACGGGCTCCAGGGAACAGGCGCTCAACAAGCGCATCCTGGTGGTAGGCGGCGGCATCACCGGCATGAGCGCCGCTCTGGAATGCGCCGCGGCGGGTTATAGCGTGCACCTGGTCGAGAAAACCGGCGCCCTTGGCGGCCACGCGGCAACCCTCTACAAACGCACCCCCTGGCGCGCCGCCCCCTCGGGTGTCGCCAACCTGCTCGACGCCAGCCTCCCGCAGCCCGAGGACCCAGGGGTTGCGGATATGATTGCCCGGGTGGAGGCCGATGCGCGTATCAGCGTGCATCTCAAGTGCAGCGTCAGCCGGACCTCCGGCGCCCCGGGACGCTTCGCCGCGGATATCTCCACGGAGTCGGGCGCCACCGTCACCGAGAATTTTGGCGCCATCATCCAGGCCTCGGGCTTCTCGCCCTACGATGCCAACCAGCTACCCGAGTTCGCCTACGGCAAGACCCCCGACGTGGTGACCAACTTCGAGCTCGAGCGGCTGGCCAAGGCGGCTAACGGCGGGCCGATCAAGCGCCCCTCAGACGGCCGCGAGGTCAAGTCGGTTGCCTTCATCCAGTGCGCCGGCCAGCGTTCCACCAAGGAAGGGCACATGCCCTATTGCTCGGGATTCTGCTGCACCGAGTCGATCAAGCAGGCCATGTATTTCAAGGCCCAGAACCCGGGCTGCGATGCCACCGTCCTGTTCGACGACCTGCGCACCCCGGGGGCCGCGGGCGAGGACTTCTACCGCGCCGGCCAGCAGGCCGAGGTGACCTTCTCCAAGGGCAAGGCGTCCGCCGTGGTCCAGGCCGGGGGCAGCCTCAAGGTCAAGTTCAAGGACCTGATCCTCAACGAAGACACCGAGATGGACTGCGACCTGGTGGTCCTGGCCACCGGTCAGGTCCCCAACACAGGTCCCGACCCCTACGCCCAGCTCGCCCTGGATATCGCGGAGAGCGAAGAGGAGAAGGCCGCGGCCCGCCGCAAGCTCGAAGTGGCGCCGCCCTCCGTGCTCAACCTCGACTACCGCCAGGGCACCGACCTACCCCAGCTCAAATGGGGCTTTGCCGACTCCCACTTCATCTGCTTCCCCTACGAGACCCGCCGCACCGGCATCTATGCCGCCGGTCCGGTACGCCGTCCCATGGATATGAAGCAGGCGGTGGACGATGCGGTGGGCGCCGCGATGAAGGCGATCCAGGCGGCGGAAAACGCCGGCAAGGGCCGCGGCGCGCACCCGC
>JAEHCY010000061.1 GCA_016880695.1 Chromatiaceae bacterium
GGGCAATGTCAGCGAACCCAAGACCTTGGAGCAGATGTTGCAGCGCCTCGCGCCCGGGGCGCCGACGGTGGTGCTCGATGCCGGGATTGCCACCGAGGAGAACCTCGCTTGGCTCACCAAACAGGGTTACCGCTATCTGGTCGTCAGCCGCGAGCGCTACCAGCCGTTCGATGCCGAATCCGCCGTCCTGATTCGCGCGGAGGGCGACACGCAGATCCGCGCCCAGCGCGTCGTCGATGAGGTCAGCGGGGAGGTGCGCTTGGTTTGCCACTCCACCGGCCGCGAGGCCAAGGAGCGGGGCATCGAGCGACGCTTCTCCACCCGCCTGGAGGCGGATCTTCAGTACCTGGCTGAGGGCCTGCACGTGCCCGGCCGGGTCAAGCGGTATGAGAAGGTCCTCACCCGCATCGGCCGGCTGCGCCAGCGCTACTCACGGGTGGCCCGCTACTACGACATCCACCTCGAAAAGGACGCGGCCAGCGGCAACGCCAAGGCCCTGGTGTGGACGCGCATCATACCGACCGAGGACACCCTCCCCGGGGTCTATTGCCTGCGCACCAACCAGGCTGACTGGGATGAGCGCACCCTGTGGAATACCTACACCCTGCTGACCGATCTGGAGGCGGTGTTTCGCTCCTTGAAGTCCGAGCTTGGCCTGCGTCCCATCGATCACCACAAGAGCGCCCGGGTCGACGGCCATCGGTTCAGAGCCACTTGCGCTGTGCCGTTCCCCGCTGGCGCTGGCGACTGGATACCCGAGTATGGCGGTTGGGCAAGAGGCGGCCGACGTGGCTTGCGGGGGCGAATGCTGCGCGTTGGTGGGAATTTCTCGCATCGCCGATGGGCGCGGGGCGCAGCTAAGCCTCGGGCAGCCTCCCCGCAGGCCTGGGAGGGAAAGGGCTGGGGCTATCCGCTGGCGGTGATCGGCCGGACCAGGGAGCGCATCTGGCCCAGGCGCCCGGCCTTCACATGCCCGAGCGCCATGGCCATCATGACCGCCAGGGCCAGACCCACAGGGGTCCGCATCTTGGCCTGCCCGCGGATGAAGTGGCGCTCGAAGCCGAAGCTGTTGTCGATCCGGTTGTGGATCCGCTCCAGGGCGCTGCGGCGATGGTAGCCGCGCTCCCAACTGGGGCTGCCGTGGGGGGTGGGGGTGAAGATGCGCCGATCCTGCGCTTCGCGTTTGATGCGCACGATGCGCCCGTAGTCCCCGGGCTCGACCCCGCCGCAGCGGCTGCACGCCGCGCGGCCCGCGCAGTCCAGGCCATAGGCGGCGGCCGGGCAGCGGTAGTTGAGGGCGTCGCGCTCGGCCTCGAAGCCTTGGAAGGCGAGGTCGCGCTGCAGGCCGCTGGCCGGGCAGATGCAGTGCACGCTGCCCTTCTTCGGTGTACACGATGGTGTCGACCCGCTCGGGGTAGAGGGGAGGGGTGATGGGCTTGGTGGGGTCGTAGTGGGGCTGCGCCTTCTCTTCGCGCCACAGCTCCCGGGTGTCGATCAGCGGGCGGATGCGAAAGTCGTCCCACAGCAGGGCCTTGGTCTCGGCGCTGTCGAGCCCCCGATCCGCACTGAAGTCCCGGCAGCGCTCGGCCAGTTCCGGGGTCTCGGCGAAGGTCTCTGTGACCAGGGCACGCAACTGCACCTGCTCGGAGGCCGAGGCCGGGGTCAGGGCCATGGCCACCGGGATCTCGTAATGGGTGTCGGCGATCAGGTGCAACCCGTAGCCGATACCCAAGACTTGATCTTGGTCCAGGGCTTACCCGTGCGCCCATCCACCCCGCGCGTCTCGTGCTTGCCCCAATCGGCATCCGGGTCGGAGCTCTGCCCGCTGGCGCGATCAACCTGCCCGGTGCTGTGACGGTCGATGGCCTTGCCCTCAAAGCCCAGGTGCTGCCCGAAATCCGGCAACACCGCCATCAACGACTCGCGCAGCTCCACCATCATGCCGCTGACCAGCCCCAGACACGCCTCCCGTTCGATGACGTTGCCCAGAAAACGCGACAGGTTCCACGCCTCCGGCACCCCCCAGTGCGCCTCCTCGGCCGCCTCCCGTTCGCCCCGCACCGTGCCGTCTTCGCCTTTCACCACCCGCAGCGCCGGCTTCCTCTGCACCGGCAGCACCTCGAACCCGCACGCCTCCAGCAGCGCCGGGTTGCCCCGCAGCTCGCGCAGCAACGACTCCGGGCTTGGGTGCTGGAATACCACTCCCGCCAACACCCCATTGCACATCCCCCGCACCGGGTAGTCGTCGCGACCCCGGCCACGCATCACCTCCAGGTATTGCACCAGCCGGCCCTCGGGCAGATGATCGCGCACCAGGTAGAAGCGCTCCAGATCGCTGCGCGCCTCTACCTCCTCCCAGCTAAACAGTCTCGGTTCGATGGCGGCCTCGGGGTCTTCCTCCGTCAGGGGGTGTCTCGATAACACCCTGATCCCATGGTCGCCGCCCTTGCTCACCCCCTGGCACGCCCCTTGGGGTGAATTTTCCGCGGCGCCCCGA
>JAEHCY010000062.1 GCA_016880695.1 Chromatiaceae bacterium
CGCGACCAGTTCCACATGCATGCGACGGAAGCTGGCGCGGGTTGAGAATGCCCACCAGGTTGATGGCCGCAGCGCGCAGCCCTCGGGCAGCCCTCGGGGTTGCGGGCGAGGACCGTGGGGTTGAAGATGTCTCCTTTAGTGAGTTCGAGGCCGGGAAGCACCTTGAGGTCGCGGTGGCGTTCGGGGTGGGCTATGAGAATGCGAGTGCGCACACCGCGGTTGCACAGGTGTGCCGCGAGGTGCCCGCCGACGAACCCCGTGCCTCCGAGGATACCTACCAGGGGTTTGTTCATCCTTGATAGTCGAAGATTTTCTCGGGCGCTGGCGGCATCTGAAAGGCCGGCCCCGTTGCCAGCACCATAGCCGCCCGAGCGAAGTCAGGACAATAACAGAGGAGGTCAGGGGTGGAGGGGATGCTCGATCCGGCGATCTGGGTTCCCTGGGCAGGGTACCTGCTCACCGGTGCGGTGGCTGGGGTGCTGGCCGGCCTGCTCGGTGTGGGCGGCGGGATCGTGATCGTGCCAGCCCTGATCGCGATCTTCAGCTTCGAGGGCATGAGCCCGGAGTGGATCCCGCAGTTGGCCGTGGGCACCTCGCTCGCTACCATCGTGGGCACCTCGATCGCCTCGGTGCGAGCCCACCAGCGACGTGGGGCGGTGCGATGGGATCTGTTTCGCCAGCTCGTCCCGGGAATCCTGCTCGGCGCTGGTGCCGGTGCTGTGCTGGCCGGTTACCTGCCTGGCCTGTGGCTCAAGCACATCTTCATCCTGTTCATTCTCTATGTAGCCTGGCAGATGCTGCGCCCGCCAGCGGCTCAGGTGCGCTTCCCGCTGCCGGGGTGGGCAGGGATGTCCCTGGTGGGTCTGCTGATCGGGGTGCTATCGGCCCTGGTGGGTATCGGCGGTGGGACCCTCACGGTGCCCTTCCTGATTGCCGCGGGAACCGAGCCGCGCAAGGCCGTGGCCACCTCCAGCGCTTGCGGTTTGCCGATTGCGCTGGCCGGGGGGCTGGGTTTTGCCGCCGTGGGGTGGTGGGTGGCGGATCTACCCGGCGCCAGCAGCGGTTTCCTCTACTGGCCCGCCATCGGGGCGATTCTGCTCGGCAGCATCCCCACGGCGCCCCTGGGGGCCCGCTTGGCCCATACGTTGCCGGCCGCCACCCTCAAACGGGTGCTTGCCATCCTCTTGATCGTGGTCGGGATCAAGCTTTGGCTGTTCTGAGCAACCCCAGAGAACCCCCTCAGCGGCGGCGCTCGGAGGGGGATTCGTGGCGGAAGATGCGGCGATAGAGATAGACCTGACCGGCCTCGTCGCGCAGCATCAACCGACCATCCCGATGGACATATTCGAAGGCGAGGGCATTCTCCTGCTCGGGGTTATAGAGCAGGAGCCGATCGCCCTCCACCCGGATGTGACCATCGAGGTAGCGCGAGTCCCCCGAATACATGCGGTAGTGCGAGCCTTCGATCAACAAGAGTTCACCCGCGGGCGATTCCCAGGAGCCCTCCAACGGCGACTGATCGTAGGGTGCCCCCCAGGGGGCGCCATAGGGACTGAAATCGCCGGGGCCAAAGCCGGGCATCTGCCGGCTCCAGCCGGAGGGGTCCCAGGGTGAGGACATCCCCGGAAGGCCACCCATGCCCAGAGGGAATGAGGACCAGGGCGTCTGCCCTGGCATGGAGAAGGGGCTCATGGCGGGAAACCCCGACCAACCGCTGAAGGGGGAGGAGGCGCTCGCCCAGTTGCTGGATTTCCCGTCGCTGCGCGGGCGCCGCAGATCGGAGTCGCGCTCGCGGAACATGCCCATGGCATCCATCATCCGCGTCATGGCGTCGGCCATGGCCTCCCGGGTCCCGCGGCCGCCCTCGGCACCCGCCACCGCCTGGATCAAGCAACCGGCAAGGATCATCCAGCGCAGGCGTCGGGCGCGGCGAGGGTACTGCAGGTAGGCCGTGTGGCGGTGGACTGGCAAGAACATTGCGTTGGTTGGGCTCTTTATCCCGCCGGACGGGGTGCTAGGCACCGGCGCTCTGGGGTACCAACTCGAAGTCTACCAGATCAGGCATGGCCGCCGGAGGGACTGGCACGGGGCACTGCTGCCCTCACCCTGCTAGGTCGCGGGGCGGGTATCCTCAACGGCCCGGCCGCTTGTCGTGGTCCGACTTGCGCTCGCTCCCGCCTGGTCGACGCAGGGCACTGATCGGTGTCATCAGCCGGCTCAGGGCCAGCGGCTCGGCACCGAGACGTTGGCGGTAGATGACGAGATAGGCCAGCACGCGCTGCACGTACTCGCGGGTTTCCCGCAACGGGATCGTTTCCACCCAGCGATCGGCGTCCAGGGGCTCCGCCGGCAGCCAACCCGCCACGCGCGAGGGTCCCGCATTGTAGGCGGCGGTGGCGAGTACCGGATGCTCGCCCAGGCGGCGCGAAAGGGTTGCCAGATAGGCGCTGCCGAGTGCCAGGTTGAGTGAGGGCCGGATCAGGTCGAGGGGTGCGATGTGGCCCGCGCCCCGTTTTTGCCCCATCTCGCTGGCGGTGGCGGGTAGGAGCTGCGTCAGGCCAACGGCACCGGCGGAGGAGCGGATGTCAGGGGCGAAGGCGCTTTCCTGACGCACCAGGGCATAGATCCAGGCCGGATCAAGGCGGTTCTCGTCCGCTTGTGCCGCGATCAGCTCGGAATACGCCAGAGGAAAGCGCAGCTCGAGATCGTCCCACGACTGGGCACGGGCCAGGGTGAGGATGGCCTGATCGTGCCAGCCGAGGTCCTGCGCCAGGCTCGCCGCGGCCTCCAACTCGGGCGCGGTCAGCCCCTCGAGCAGCAGGTGCCATTCGCGTCGCGCTGGCGGTGCCCGCCCCAGCGCCAATAGCTCCTTGGCACGCTGGGCAGCGGGCACCTCGCTGATGCTTGCCGTGAGCCCGGGGTCCACCCGCAGGGGCTGGTGGTTGAAGTGGTAGTAGCTCCGCAACCGATCGGCGGCGAGAAACCCGTAGTAGCTCCGTTCCGTGGCGAGATCTCGCCACAGGGCGGTGGCGGTCTCCTCATCGCCCTGGGCTTGCAGCGCTCGGGCCCGCCAGTAGCGCCAGGTTTCGTCCGCCTGCTCCGCGGCGGGAAGGGCCGCGATCCAGCGCTGCAGCCGCTCCCAATCCCCGGCGCGCAGGGCCGCGCGGAGGCGTTGCTCGCGCAGGCGGGAGGTATCGAGGCAGGCGTCGAACCGATCAAGGTCCCCAAGCACCGCGCCGGCATTCTCCCGCGCTTGGGCAAGCGCCACCGCGACGTCGCCGCTGCAGCGATCCGCCTCCGCGAGGCCCTCGTCGTGCCGCAGCCCAGCCCAGAGGGCGCTGGCGGCGGCCGGGTCCCTCGCCGCCAGGCGTTTGATGCCGTCGATGACGATGCGCGGGTGTTTCTGGTGGGTGCCAGAGAGGCGATTGGGCTCGCCCAGAAGACGCGGATTGTCGCGAATCTCTGCCCAGCGCTGGACCCAGACCTGCTCGGCGGCCGGCAACCGAGTCCCGAGGTCCCTCGCCAGGGCGGTGTTGCCGCGCTCCATTGCCCGATCGATGCGTTGCCACAGCAGGTCCCCGGTCAGGTTTCCAAGCCGCGCCCATTCCTCGAACAGGTGGTTGCAGGCCGCGGGCTGGGTGTCTTCGGTGAGCCAGATCGGTGCCACCTCCGCCATGGCCGCGTCCGTGCGTCCGGTCTGCCACAGGGCGGTGAGGTAATGGCAGCGTTGCTCGACGGCATCGTCGGGCCGATAGGCGTCGAGAAAGGCCGGCCAGTCCCCGGCCGCGGCCAGGCGGTTGAGCCGTTGCCGGCGTAGCCCCGGCGTGAGCGGGGTGTCGGGGAAGCGCGCGATGAACGCTGCGAGGTCCGCCGGGGAGGCGAGGTCTCGGTCCTTGGTCAGCTCCAGGTGATCGAGATAGGGGAGGAGGGGGTAGTCCTTGAGTCCTGCCTTGAGCTGCCGGTAGCGCGCTTGGTCACCATCGCGAAAGGCTTGCTCGGCGGCGACGAACCGGCGCCGCTGGCCCTCGAGATCCCGCTGGGGCCATCCGGATGCCTGCGCGAGGGGGGTCAGCAACCCAACGCAGAGACAAGCCCGGAGCGCGGCCCCAATCCACCGCCAGCAGGGGATAGCGGGCCGGCTCAAGGGGTTTCCTGGTCTGGGTGAACGCTGGGCGAGCGGCAACGCCACAGAGCTTTGGTTACACATCGGTTCAAGCCTAGGTTTTCCTAACAGGCGCCGCAAGGACTGTGTATGCAGCTCTGATCCTGGGGCTCAGCGGTGGCGGCTGCACGTCCCTGGATGCGCCTTCCGCGCAAGGCGACTCGGGACGATTCCTCAATACCGCGCTGCGCGCCTATTCGGGAGGAGCGGGACTCTATGTGCTCGGGTAGGTGCCGTTCGCCCCGAGTAGGCCGCAGAGCATCCGTATCGGGGGCGAAGTGGCTCCAACTGCGGTTTCTTGGGGGGTGTTCCGCTTGCACGTCAAGCTACGGTTCTCCACCGGCCGGCAGTGGACCCATGGGACTGAAGTGCGACGAAAGGCAAAACCGATGTGCATTTGGTATACCCTTAGCTGTCTTGTATCTCGTCCGGGTTTGTTTCCCGCATCGTTAGAGATTACCTTGCCATGCCGGACTCCAGGTTGCCCAGCCCCGGCGAGCTGTGCGCACTGCTGCGCCAGGTCGGCCACGACGAGATCCTGCCCCGGTACCGGCGGGTGGGCGCCGAGGCCAAGGCGGACGGCAGCCTGGTCACGGAGGCCGACCTCGCGGTACAGCGCCGGATCGAGGAGGCGCTGCAACGTCTTGAGCCCAAGATTCCCCTGCTCGCCGAGGAAATGACCAGCGAGGCGCAAGAGCGCCTGTTGAACGAAGCGAGCGCCGGTTTTTGGTGCCTCGACCCCCTCGACGGGACTACCAACTTTGCCGCCGGGTTTCCGTTTTTCGCCATCTCCCTGGCCCTGATTCGGCAGGGAGAACCGATCCTGGGGGCGGTCTATGATCCGCTGCGCGAGGAGTGCTTCAGCGCGGTCCGTGGCGGGGGGTGCTGGTTGAACGATGCGTCCCTGTGCCTGGCTTCGGCGCCGATCCCCCTGGCGGAGGCGCTTGCCGTGGTGGACTTCAAGCGGCTGGAGGCGGGCATTGGGCGGCGCCTGGTCGATCGGCCCCCGTTCCGCTCCCTGCGCAGTCTTGGATCCGTGGCCTTGGAGTGGTGCTGGCTGGCGGCCGGGCGGTTCCATGTCTATCTGCACGGTGGGCAGAGGCTGTGGGACACTGCCGCCGGTTCCCTGATCCTGAGTGTGGCGGGGGGGGGGGGGCTGATCCTGGACCACCGCGCTGCCCGTGGCGACGAGCTCAGCCTACAACCTAAGCTGACCGTTGCCGCCGGCCAAGGGGAGCTGCTCGCGCAGTGGCGCGGTTGGCTTGGGCTGTAGGGGGGAACGGGGAGCGGCTTGAATCCTAGGGGACCACCCCCGATTGTTTGACGCGGACATAACGGTTGGTGTCTGTTGGTAACCCTGGAGCCGAGTCGATGAGCGAGCCCAACCCACCCTTTGAGCTGGATATGGACCTCAGCAGCGGAATCGCCGCCTTCGAGGCGAAGTATTTCTCCCGCGCGGCCCGGCTGTTGTCGCCCTTGGCGGAGGGGGGTGATCCCGAGGCCCAGTATCGCATGGCGATCATGGCGCAGAACGGCTTGGGTATGCACGACAACCCAGGGCTTGCGTTTCGTTTCATGCAGGCCGCCGCCGAGGCGGGTCACGCCTTGGCCCAGCATGGGCTCGGGTTCATGTACCTCGAGGGAGAGTGCACCGAGCGCGACGCGACGAAGGCGGTGGCGTGGTTTCAACGGGCGGCGGCGCAGGGTCTGGCCGGTTCCCAGGCCACCCTGGGCAGGCTCTACGAAGAGGGCCGGGGTGTGGCGCCGGATCAGGAAGAGGCCGACCGGTGGTACCGGCTGGCCGGTTTGGATCGGTGAGGGGGTTGTGAGTCACCAGGGTATTCGCCGCGCTCGAACCCTCTTGGCCCGCTTCCACCGGGCTCAGGACAGGTCTCGATAGGCTCTGTTGATCAGGGCGACAGGGGCGATCCCTTCTGCCGCCCCGGGATTGCGCCTGGGGGCCGTGGTGTCCGTCCGTTCAGCCCTCGCGGCGTTTGCAGCAGGCCTCCGCCAAGGCGTACAACCGGGGCAGGGTGTCGTCCCAGCCGATGCAGGGGTCGGTGATGCTCTGCCCGTAGGTGAGCTTTTGGTCGGGCGCGACATTCTGCCGCCCGGCTACCAGGTGGCTCTCGATCATCACGCCGATGATGCGCCGATCGCCGCGGGCCACCTGAGCGGCCACATCCTGCCCGATCTGAATCTGTTTTTCGTGGCGTTTGCGGCAGTTGGCGTGACTGAAATCCACCATGATCCTGGGACTGAGCCCGGCGGTCTCCATCTCCTCGGCGGCGATATTGATGCTCTCGGTATCGTAGTTGGGTCGCTGGCCGCCGCGGAGGATCACATGGGTATCGGAGTTGCCGGCGGTGGAGAAGATGGCGGAGTGGCCCCCCTTGGTCAGGGACAGGATGTGATGGGGGCGAGCCGCGGCGTGCAGGGCGTCGATGGCCACCTTCAGACTGCCGTCGGTCGCATTCTTGAAGCCCACCGGGCAGGAGAGCCCAGAGGCCAGCTCGCGGTGGACCTGGCTTTCGGTGGTGCGGGCACCGATGGCCCCCCAACTGATCAGGTCGGCGATGTACTGGGGGCTGATGAGGTCGAGGTATTCCGTTCCCGCCGGCACCCCCAGGTTGGTGACATCGAGTAGGAGCCTGCGCGCCAGGCGAAGCCCCTTGTTGATCTCGAAGGTGCCGTCGAGGTTGGGATCGTTGATCAGGCCCTTCCAGCCCACCGTGGTGCGTGGCTTCTGAAATAGACACGCATCAGGATCAGGAGGTCGTCGATGAGCTCTTCGCGTATCTTGCGCAGCCGCCCCGCGTACTCGAGGGCGGCGACGGGGTCGTGCACTGAGCAGGGACCCACGACGACCAGGAGGCGATCGTCCTCGCCCTGGAGGATGTGGTGGATGTCGCGGCGTGTCTCGTAAACCACCCGAGCCGCCTGATCGGTGAGGGGCAGCTCCGCGTGGAGCTCGCAGGGGGGCGACACCTGATGGATCGCCTTGATGCGGAGGTCGTCTGTCTTGTATCTCATCACCCTGACCGAAACCGAGCTAAGGTTGGATTATAGGGGAGAGACACCCTCCGGCGCTCCGACCATCCCGACCGGCATCGCAGCGGCCGGCCCGAAGCGGTTTCCTGGTCTTCAATTGGACCCGGTGCCGGGCCACAATAGATGGGGTGGAAGCGGAAACTTCCTCGTTCGGAGAGTGGGACCATGGTGGAGCGAACCAAACGCTATCCCGGTATTGACCAAGACCTCTACGGCGGCATGACCCCCACGGGGAACATCATTCGCGATGCCTGGGTCTTCGGCATCCTCCCGGAGAGCGAGACCTGTGCGGGTTGGACCCTCGAAGGTATCGAGAGCCTCTACGACAAGGTGACGCTGGCCTGGGAGCCCCATGGGCATCTGGTGTCTGGCCTGCCTGCGGAGGCGCGCGAGCGCCACGCCCGGATCTACACCGCCGCGGTGCAGCGGGCCCGCGAGCTCGGCTGGGATCCCGGCGTCGAAGAGGGCGAGTGATCCGGCGGCGCGGCGAGCGAGCGGCATTACGGCGTTTTTCACCCGCGAAACCTTCTTTCGGCCGGCGGAGGTCTCCCGTCACGCGAGCAGTCTTCCGGCGGCCCTCTACAACGGGCTGCGTCTCCTGGTGACCCGAAGCGAGGGCGATTGTCTGTTCATCGCGCTGCGGGGGCTGCAGTATCAAGCAGTGGTCACCCGCGAGGAGATCATCTTCGTCGACAGTCAGGGCGGATACGCCCATCAGGATGGAGTCGGCGGCCGGATCATCCGCATCGCCTGGCAACCCCAGCACCTGGTGCCGCGGTCGTCCTTGAGCGATCCCGTGCCCTGTGACCTGGTGTTCTACGCCCGCGGCCTCAAGGAGCTGCAGTGGCGGCTGATGAGTGAGATCCGCCCGGCGGTGGAGCAGCTGCTGCAGCGTCAGCGGCCGCTGCCGATGACGGAGGGAACCATCGTACCGATCAACCCGTAGCCGGGCAGGCGTGCAACGGCCGCTTAACCGGGGGTGGCGTTCGCCGCGGCGCCTTGAGGTTCCGCGGGGGCCGCCTCGGCGCGGTTCCTTCCGGAATGCTTGGCCGCGTAGAGGGCCTCGTCGGCCAGCCGAAAGAGCACCTTGGCGGACTCCTCGGCCGGCGGGATCAGGCTTGCGATGCCCAGGCTCACCGTGAGGATGTCGAAGGGGGGGTTGCCGCTATGGGGAATCGCCAGGGCCTCGACAGCCGTCCGGATACGTTCGGCGACGACCCAAGCGTTGGTCGCGTCGGTCTCCGGTAGCAGTACGGCGAACTCTTCCCCGCCGTAGCGGGCGGTGAGGTCGCGTGGCCGTTTCGTCGAGCCCTCCAGTGCCCGGCCCACCTCCACCAGCGCGGCGTCCCCTGCGGGATGGCCGTAGGTGTCGTTGTAGCGCTTGAACTGATCCACGTCGAGCAGGATCAGCGACAAGGGCTTGCCCCAGCGCAGGGCGCTGCGCCATTCCACCTCTATCACCTGGCCGAAGCGGCGCCGATTGGCGACATGGGTGAGGTGGTCGCGGTAGGCCTCGATCTCCGTGCGCTGCAAGCGGAGCCATAGCCGCGTACCCAGCACCAGGGCGAGGGCGAGGAGCGCCGGCATGGTGGGGAACCACAGGTGATGATCGAGCAGGAGCACCCAGAGACCGAGCACGACCAGCACACTGGCCAGGGTTTTCCACAGGACGTGGCGTGCCTCGGGGTAAACCGAGAAGAGCGCCGCGAG
>JAEHCY010000530.1 GCA_016880695.1 Chromatiaceae bacterium
ATCGTTCCCGACCTCACCCCGCATCGATCGGCGACCGCTGGTTGCCCCCTGCCGCCCGCTCTGCAACACTCATCAGCTTACCAGGCCCAGCGCACGCCATCGCGGCAGGGGACCCATGCACCACCGCCAGCTCGGCCGAACCGGCATTGCAGTCAGCGTGCTCGGGCTCGGCACCATGACCTTCGGTGAGCAGAACACCGAGGCGGAGGCCCACGCCCAGCTCGATCGCGCCCTGGCGGCGGGCATCAACTTCATCGACACCGCCGAGATCTACCCGGTTCCGCCCCGCGCCGAGACCTACGGGCGCACCGAGTGCTTCATCGGCTCCTGGCTGCGCAGTCGCCGTTGCCGCGACCGGCTGGTGCTGGCCACCAAGGTTGCCGGTCCCGGGGACTGGTTGCCCTACCTGCGGGGTGGCCACAACCGTCTCAACCGCGCGAACATCGAGGCCGCCGTGGAGGGCAGTCTGCAACGCCTGCAGACCGACGTCATCGATCTTTATCAACTCCATTGGCCCGACCGCCACACCAACTTCTTCGGCAAGCTCGGTTACGCGCACGATCCGGCCGAGCGCAGCGTTGCGCTGCTCGAGACCTTCCAGGTGCTTGCTGACCTGGTACGCGCGGGCAAGATCCGCCAGGTGGGGGTGTCCAACGAGACACCCTGGGGGCTGATGCGCGCCCTGCAGATCGCCGAGGCAGAGGGGCTTCCGCGACCCGTGGCCATCCAGAACCCCTACAACCTATTGAACCGGACCTTCGAGATCGGCCTCGCCGAGGTGGCGCTGCGCGAAGACTGCGGTCTGCTGGCCTATTCCCCCCTCGCCTTTGGCGTGCTCTCGGGCAAGTACCTCGGGGGCGCGCGCCCGCCCGGCGCCCGTCTCACCCTGTTCCAGCGTTTCCAGCGCTACTCCAATCCCCAGGGACAGAAGGCCGCCGCCGCCTACATCGACCTCGCCCGGCGCTGGGGCCTCGACCCGGCCCAGATGGCGCTCGCCTGGGTGTGCAACCAACCCTTCGTCACCGCCGCCCTCATCGGCGCCACCCGCCTCGAGCAGCTCGAAACCGACCTCGACAGCGCCGACCTGCGCCTGCCCGCCGAGCTCCTGGCGGCGATCGAGCAGATCCACCAGGGTCAACCCAATCCCTGCCCCTGAGGGGTTGTTCGGGTCGGGCTCACCGAGCCTCCTCCCTCCCGACGCTCGCACGCCCTGAAGGCGGCGGCGGAAACCCCGGCGAGGGACGCGGTCCGCGGCAAGCGGCTGACCAGCATCGCCCCAGGCTCGATAACCGATGCGCGGGGCGTAGGGGACGCGACTCTTAAGGTGGTGCCGAGCGGTTGAAGACGCCCCTCCCCCAAGAGGATGCCGGGGGAGCTCGAGCGGGAATCCCGGAGCGCTCCTCTCGACCGAACCCCACGCGCGCAGGATATGTCAAGCGGTCGAAGGAGCGGGCGTGCGGCCCGTAGCCTGATTCAGACCAGTCAGGGCCAGCCGCACCGGGCCGGTACGGGGCAGATTCCCGCGACGGCCGGCGCCGCGGGTCTAGCGGGGTTTTCCCGCCTCATCGTCATCGCGGTCGTGCGCCAGCGATTCCTCGAGACTCGCGCGGTCCTTGCGGTTTGCCCGCAGGAGCACAACCAGCCCCCAAATGAGTAGCACTCCGACAAGAACGGCCAGTGCAACAACGCGCCAATCCAGACCGGTTAAGGTTGCGGATCCCATGGATTGCTCCTCGGTGCGACGGGATTCATGATGGCAGTCATGGCGCGTGCGCGGCAGTACCTGCGTTGCACGCGCCGCTTGGGCTCGCCCGCTCCAGCCATGAGGCGGAGGCAGTGCCGATTTGAGGCTCGCCGCTCGCGGGGCCCGGAGGTCGGAATTGCGCCCGAATCGACGCACGGACCACCGCGCATCAGGATTGGGTCTTCGCGCAACCCCTGGGAGTGCCTCCGGCGCTCACGCGGGCTAGAAGGGCGGTACCGAGGATCAGTCGCGGGACCGGATCCCGATCTGCTGGCGGCCGAGCTGGTTGAAGTCCTGACGGTAATAGGCGGCGGCACTCTGGCCGTTGGCCACTACGTCGAAAACCCGCCACCCCTCCTGCGAGCGGTACATACGGAAGTCTAGCTTCGAGGGATAGCGCTCGGCGTTGATCAGCCCAACACTCACCGTCACCTCGTCCCCGCGCTGGCGCCGCGGCCGCATGAAGCGCACGTCCTGCCTGTCGTATTCCTTGAGACGCTCGGCCAGGGTGGCAAGGAAACGCTCCTCGACGCTGTTGGCGAGCGTGGTCTGCTGCTTCTCTGTCATCTGCTCCCAGGTTGCACCCGCCGCCCACTTGGCCATGTACCTGAAATCAAAATAGGGGGCAACGTCGCTCTCGAGGAAGGCCGAAACGGCCTTCGCATCGGGGCGCTCCTCCTGGTGGAGGAATTTCAAGAGCTTGTCGATACCCTCGCGCAGCACCGCGGCAGGGGACTCGGCGGGCTGGTAACGCGCGGCCGGAAAGGGCACCGGGCCATAGGGGCCGAACATGCCAGGGGGCTGCGCCAGAACGCCACCCGCAAAAAGGGCGGAGCCGAGCATAAGAACGCGAACAACAGGTTTCATACGGGTCCTCCGGATCTCATAAGCGTGTACGGGCCAGCGGCCCGCGGCTTGGGAAGCGTCGCAGCATGCCAACCGTGGCCGGCCAAATCAAGGGCTGAGTTTTAGGGCCCGCCGCATCCCACCACCCGACCTCTCGGGCGGGCCAGGTCGCCCCCCGCTAATGGCATAGGCGGCAAACAGCCCGCCGCGAGGTTAACAACGGCGAACGAAGGCGTTTTGGAGTTAAGAATGCGCAGCCAGGAGGGTGCCGACGTAACTGAGCAGCGCAACCTTAGGCAGGACGACCGGACTCGGGGACAGGCTGGTGCCCCTGATGGGAGGCTCGCTGGCGGTCGCGCTGCCCAAACCGTGTGATAAAGGGCGAAACTCCACCCCAGCTCTTAGGCTTATTAGCAAGCAGCCGCCCCGGGCTCTGGGCCCATCGCGGTTGACTTAGCCGTAGCCTGAGCTATCCTGGCTCTGAGGGATGAGAGATTCTCGACCCTTGCAGAAAAGGGGCTTAATGCGCATCCACTGACAAGACCAATAAGGAGTCCGCTATGTTTATTCCCCGTTCTAAGTTTTCTCGCCTGTGCCTGGCGCTCTGCCTGAGCGCCGGCACGGCCGCACAGTCCTCCGCGCCGAACGAGTACGATGCGGCGCAGATGGTGCCTTACGCAAACTTCACCACAGGAGGCAACGTCACGGCCGTGGGCCTCCTCGCCCGCGTGGCCGGCACGGTGCACTGGGCCTTCTTCGATACCGACGGCAACCGCCGGGCCAACAACAGCTTCCCCATCGTAGCCAATCAGCTCCGAGGCTTTTTCTGGAACGCGACGACCGCGGGGGGTACCACCCTAGCCGACGAGCCGGGATTCCTGCTGTTCGCACTCGACATCAATGGCGACGGCCAGATCACCTTCGCCGATGGGAGTAACAACCTAGGCGCCAATGCCTTCTACATCGTGCCGCCCAACGACGTGGCCTATGTGCCCACCATAGATGTGGACGACAGCGAGCTGATCGATCCTAGCCCCGTTAACTGGACCGTCCCCCCCGTCACGGGACTGCCTGACAAATTTGCCGAAACCGCCGATACCGTCGATATCCAGTACTACATCGATGGTGCCAGCGGGGGAGACGACACCACCATCGTCATCTGGACCACCCGCCAGATGGTCTCGACCCAAAATATGACGCTGCATGATGGGGACGGCACGAGCAAACCCATCACTACCCCGTTCCTCGCTGACAACCTGAACCTGATCGACCCGGAGGCCGATCCCGAAGTCACCAGCGGTTTCTTCGGCGATGGTTACCTGCGCTGGACTATCCCCAATGGGGGCGACGGCCAGCCCGTCGACGTTTTCCTGTTCAGCATGGTCAGCAGCCCAACCTTTGGTGCCATCCAGACGTTGCTGCCCAACTTCTAGGACTAACCCCGCCTCGGCCCCGCGTCGGCGGGGCCGAGCTTTCCCCCTTGCACACCCGCGGCAATTCCTGTTTTCGCAGCACGCTGAGCAAGCTCCTCCGGGAAGGGTTCTCTGCGCGAGACCGACGCGGATCGATCGCTAGCCCCGCG
>JAEHCY010000531.1 GCA_016880695.1 Chromatiaceae bacterium
CCGAGGAGGCCCATCCATGAGAAAGCTCGTCGTCGCCGCTTCCGCCATCGCCCTTCTAACCAGCATCGCCGTTGCCCAAGAGACCCCCAACCCCAACGTGGCAGAGGCCAAGGGAATCATCAAGGAGCTCTTCGGCACCCTCAAGGGCGAGCTCGAAGCGGCGGTCAAGGAAGGCGGGCACACCAACGCCATTCTGGTCTGCAAGGGTCGCGCCCCGGCGATTACAGACGAGATGTCGAAGAAATCCAGTTGGGACGTGGGTCGCACCAGCCTGAAGCTGCGCAACACGGCCCTCAACAAGCCCGACGCCTGGGAGGTCAAGGTCCTCGAGCACTTCGAGACCCGCAAGTCCAAGGGCGAGGACGTGACTACCATCGACTACTCCGAGGTCGTTGACGTAGGCGGCCAAAAGACCTTCCGCTACATGAAGGCAATCCCCACCCAGGAGCTCTGCCTGAACTGCCACGGCACGGCCATCAAGCCTGAGGTGGCCGCCTCTCTCGACCAGCTCTATCCGGGGGACCAGGCCCGCGGCTACAACGAGGGGGATATCCGCGGCGCCTTTACCCTGAGCAAGAAGCTCTGAGCACCCAGCCGCATCGGGGCGCCCCCTCCTCTCTTGCAGGTACACCGCGTTCGGGGAGCCGTTGGCGTGCATGACCGGCAGGCGTGAGGGGAACGCTCCCCCGCGCTAACGGCATCCGCCCTGCAGGAACGACTAAGCCCTTCCCCCACGCACCCCGGCAGACCCGCCAACAACCATGGAGCACTTCGACCACGTCATCATCGGTGCCGGAATCAGCGGCTTGGGCATGGCGCATTTTTCCCGGCACCAGGGGCTCCAGACGCTGGTTCTCGAGCGCAGCGAGCGCGCCGGGGGCTCGATCCGCTCCCATGGGTTTCCCGAGACGCAGGGCTTCTGGGCCGAGCTTGGTGCCCACACCTGTTACAACAGCTATGGCCAACTGCTCAGCATCCTCGATGAGGTGGGTCTTTCGGGGGCACTGACGGCCAAGCAGAAGCTCCGCTACTCGATGCAGGTCGGCACCGAGACCCGCTCCATCGTCTCCCGCCTGCACCCCTTCGAGCTGATCGCCCACCTACCACGGCTTCTGTTCGCGTCCAAGGATGGCCAGAGCGTCGAGACCTACTACTCGGGGGTACTTGGGCCCCGCAACTACCGCGATCTCTTCGCTCACGCCTTCGACGCCGTCATCTGCCAACCCGCCGCCCAGTTCCCGGCCGAGCTCCTGTTCCGTAAGAAACCCCGGCGCAAGGAGGTGATGCGGAGCTTCACCCTGCCGGGCGGGATCGAAGACCTGGCGCGCAGCCTGGTGCAGCAGCCTGGCCTGGAGGTTCGCCTGGCGTGCCGGGTACGCCCGCTGCGGCGGGCCAATGGGGAGCTGATCGTTGCGGTGGAGGACCGGGGCGATATCCGCGCCCGCTATGTGACCCTCGCGGTGCCGCCCGATCAGGCGCTGGGGCTACTGCCGCCAGGGTTCGAAGGGGCCGCCGCCGCGCTCGCGCAGATTGGGATGTCGGAGATCGACTCCATCGCCGTGTGCGTGCCAGCGGCGGCGGTGAATCTGCCGCCGCTGGCGGGGCTGATCGGGGTAGAGCAGCCCTTCCTCTCGGTGGTGTCGCGCGACTACATCGCGGATGCGGACTACCGGGGCTTTACCTTCCACTTCCGCCAGACGGCGAGCAACCCCGCAGAGCACCTAGAGTGCATTGCCCAGGTGCTGGGGGTCCCGCGCCAGAGTTTCAGCGCCTTCGCCCGCGCGCAGAACCGTCTCCCCGCCCTGCGGGCGGGACACAGTGCGCGGGTGCGAGAGATCGACGCCGCGCTGGCGGGCACACCGCTGGCGCTTACCGGCAACTACTTCCGTGGCCTGTCCCTGGAGGACTGCCTGATCCGCTCCGCCGCGGAGATGGCCCGGCTGTTCGGCACCTAATGGCATCCTGGAGAACGACGAACATGCGCAAGATCGGCACGTTACTGCTTGGTGTGTCCCTCAGCGGGGCGCTCATCGCCGACGAGATCGGTACCGTCAGCACCCGCTTCCAGTGGCTCGGCCCCAATGACAAGATCCTGGTCGAGGCCTTCGACGACCCTGAGATCCCCGGGGTCGCCTGTTATCTGAGCCGGGCTAAGACCGGGGGCATCTCGGGCGCGGTGGGGGTGGCCGAGGACACCTCCGATGCCTCCATCGCCTGCCGCCAGGTGGGGCGCATCGCGCTTCCCGATGCGGTGCTCAGCGGCAAGGCGGATGGGGATGAGGTGTTCAAGAAGCGCACCTCGCTCGTATTCAAAACCCTTCAGGTGGTGCGTTTCTATGATCCGAAGCGCAATGTACTGGTCTACCTCACCTTCAGCGATCGGGTGATCGAGGGATCACCGAAAAACAGCATCTCGGTGGTTCCGATCCTGCCTTGGGCCTTACCCGCGGCGGAGAAGCCCTGAACCAAGGAAGAGGTGCCAGCGGTGAGATCGGCTACCGGGGTTCCTCGACCTCAAGGCGCTCGACCTCAGCCAGGGTAACTTGGCGCCCCTCCAGGGTGGTCAGCCGCCGCCACCCCACATCACGGCGACGGGCCTGATAACGTACGCCCTCTCCGGTGTAGATATTCACCACCCGTACCTGGATCACCTCTTCCTGGGCGCGCCAGTCGAGGTACAGATAGAGGGCGCTGCCCGCCAGCATGAGGGCCACAAGGGCATAGGCACCCCACAGGAGCAACCGGCGGCTTGGCCAGACCCGCGCGGTCG
>JAEHCY010000063.1 GCA_016880695.1 Chromatiaceae bacterium
GCCAGAACGGCCACACCGATGGCACGCCCTTGAAAATCTCCCGACCGCACTTATTTTTGATGGTGTAGGCGCTCGATCCGAGGCCTACGACAACGCGGTTCACACGAACGCAATCCTACATATTGCTCATTAAGAGGGTATGACTATGACAACCATCGACTTCTCTCCCCTGTTCCGTTCGGCAATCGGCTTCGACCGCCTGGCCTCTGCTCTGGAGACGGCCTGGCGCAGCGACACCGGCGGCTATCCGCCCTACAACATCGAGGTCACCGGCGAGGACACCTATCAGATCACCATGGCGGTGGCCGGGTTCCGCGACGCGGAGCTCGAGGTGGTGGTGAAAGACGATATCCTGACCGTCTCCGGCACCAAGCAGGAAGACGAAAAGGAGCGCCGTTACCTGTATCGTGGCATCGCCAACCGCAGCTTCGAGCGCAAGTTTCAGCTCGCCGATCACGTGCGCGTGGTGGATGCCCGCCTCCGGGATGGCCTGTTGCACATTGACCTGGCGCGGGAGATCCCCGAGTCCATGAAACCCCGCCGGATCGACGTCCGTTCCGAGGGCAACAAGTACATCGAGGGCGAAGTAGCCGCTGACAAGGCCGCCTAAAGCGCACCGCGTAAACCAACGGCCGGGTCCAACACCCGGCCGTTGGCTGTGGATCTCGCGGTAAGTGGAGATCCTCGCTCGATCGGGCCATAGCCCCACCCGCCCTTATGCGCCTGACCGGAGGGCTCCCTGCGCGATGAAACCAACCCTGCAGCTCCCACGATCCCTTCTGTGCCTGGTGCTCATGGTTGTTGGCGCCGCGGTGCCCAACGCCTGGGCGCAGTTGCCCCTGGCCGTCGGCGGGGAGCCACTGCCCAGCCTTGCCCCCATGATCGAGCGGGTCACCCCGGCGGTGGTGAACATCGCCACGGTGAACCAGATCGATCTCTCCGGGCATCCCCTGCTGCGGGACCCGGTCTTCCGCTGGTTCTTCGACCTACCCAATCACCGAAAGCCGCGCAAGAGCCAGAGCCTCGGCTCGGGGGTGGTGGTGGATGCCCGCAAGGGGCTGGTGCTGACCAACCAGCACGTGGTGGCCGGTGCCGACGAGATTGAGGTCACCCTGGTGGGGGGGCAGACCCTGCGGGCCACACTGGTCGGCTCGGACCCCGAGACCGACGTCGCGGTGCTGCGCATTCCCGCCGAGAGTCTCAGCGACATCCCCCTCGCCGACTCCGACCGCCTGCGCGTAGGGGATTTCGTGGTCGCCATTGGCAATCCCTTCGGGTTAAAACAGAGCGTCACCTCCGGGATCGTGAGCGCACTCGGCCGCAGCGGCCTGGGTATCGAGGGCTACGAGAACTTCATCCAGACCGACGCCTCCATCAACCCCGGAAATTCCGGTGGGCCACTGGTCAATCTGCGCGGCGAGCTGGTGGGCATCAATACCGCCATCCTGGCCCCCGGTGGGGGCAACATCGGCATTGGCTTCGCCATCCCGGTGAACATGGCCCGCGCCGTAATGAATCAGCTCCTGGAGCACGGGGAGATCCGCCGCGGCACCTTCGGTGCCGCCACTCAGGACCTGGACGCCGAGCTGGCCCGCGCCCTCGGCGTGAAGGGCCAGGAGGGGGCGGTGGTGATCGAGGTTGAGCCGGGCTCGGCGGCAGCGCGCGCCGGTCTGCGGGTTGGGGATGTGGTGGTGGCGCTCAACGGCATCCCGGTGCACAACGCCAGCGACCTGCGCAATCAAGTTGGCCTGGTGCGCATCGGCGGCCGCATCGACATGGAGGTCATCCGCGATGGCAAACGCTCGCGTCTCTCCGGCGAGGTGGCGGACCCCTATGCGGGATTCGTCGCCGGCAACAACATCAGTCCCTATTTCGAAGGGGCTACGCTGGGCGAGGGCGCCACACCTGCTGGCAAGCGTCGCTCCTCCCGGGTGGCCGTGGGACCCGTGAAGCGCGATAGCAACGCCTGGAACCTGGGCGTGCGCGAAGGGGACCTGATCCTCGAGATCAACCGCACGACCATCCAGGAGCTTGCCGATCTCAAACGCGCCCTGCGCGGCAATGAGCTCTACCGAGTGAAGGTCCAGCGCGGCGACGAGCTGATCCTGCTCTCGCGCCGCTGAGGTTCGAGGCAGGCTTTACCTCCGGGCACAGGGCCGCGGGGGTGTAAAGTCCCTTCCCCAGCGGTGACCAAACCATCGAAGTTTCCCCGTAGCCCATCACCGGAGAAGACCATGACCAAGACGCGATGGATTCTGCTCGGCCTGCTGGCGCTCGCGGTCGCCGCCTTCTTCCTGCTCGACCTCAACCGCTTCCTGACCCTCGATTTTTTCAAGGCCCAGCAGGCAGCGGTGGAGGCCTACCGCCACGTCCATCCCTGGATCACCGCCGGCGTCTACTTCGCTGTCTATGTGCTGGTGACAGCGGTGTCGCTGCCCGGCGGCGCGGTGATGACCCTGGTGGGCGGGGCGCTGTTCGGCTTGTGGTGGGGAACACTGATCGTCTCTTTCGCCTCCAGCATCGGCGCCACCCTGGCCTTTCTGGTCGCGCGTTTCCTGTTGCGGGACTGGGTTCAGGCGCGTTTCGGCGACCGCTTGCGGGCGATCAACGCCGGCATCAAGAAGGAAGGCGGCTTCTACCTGTTCAGCCTGCGCCTAGTGCCGATCTTTCCGTTCTTTATCATCAACCTGTTGATGGGCCTGACACCGCTTTCCACCTGGACCTTCTACTGGGTGAGCCAGGTGGGCATGCTGGCGGCCACACTGGTGTTCGTGAATGCGGGTACTCAGTTGGCGCGGGTCGAGTCCCTGGGGGGAATCCTTTCCCCGGGGTTGCTCGTGTCCTTCGCCCTGCTCGGGCTGTTCCCGCTCCTCGCCCGCCGGGTGGTGGCCTGGATCGAGGCCCGCCAGGTTTATGCCCGTTGGCATCGACCCGCCCGCTTCGACCGCAATCTGGTGGTGATCGGCGCGGGGTCGGCAGGGCTGGTGACGGCCTACATCGCCGCCGCGGTCAAGGCCAAGGTGACCCTGATCGAGAAACACCGCTTGGGCGGCGACTGCCTCAACACCGGCTGCGTACCCTCCAAGGCCCTGATCCGCTCGGCCAAACTGCTTGCGAGCCTGCAGCACGCCAACGAGCTCGGCATCCGTGGTGCACGGGCGGAATTCGACTTCGCCGAGGTGATGGAACGGGTGCAGCGGGTGGTGCGAAGGGTCGAGCCCCATGACTCGGCGGAGCGTTACCGGGCACTCGGGGTAGAGGTCATTGAAGGCACGGCTCGGATCACCACCCCCTGGGAGGTAGAGGTCACCCGCCCCGATGGGTCGAGCGAGCGGATCTCCACCCGCAGTATCGTCATCGCTGCCGGTGCCCGCCCCTTCGTGCCACCGATACCAGGGATCGATGAGGTCGACACCCTCACCTCCGACAACCTCTGGGCGCTACGGGAGCTGCCCAAGCGGCTGGTGGTGCTGGGCGGCGGTCCCATCGGTGCGGAGCTGACCCAGGCCTTCGCCCGGCTGGGCTCCCGGGTCACCCAGGTCGAGATGCTGCCGCGCATCCTGATCCGCGAAGACCCAGAGGTCTCGGAGCTGGTCACCGAGCGCTTCCGCGCCGAGGGCATCGAGGTACTGCTCGACCACCGGGCCAAGGCGTTCCTGATCGAGAACGGCGAGAAGATCCTGGTGGCCGAGCACGCGGGGGTGGATCGACGCATTCCCTTCGACGCCGTGCTGGTGGCGGTGGGGCGGGTCGCCAACCTCACCGGCTATGGACTCGAAGAGCTGGGCATCCCTGTGGGGCGCACGGTCGAGACCAATGCCTTCCTCCAGACCCTCTACCCCAACATCTATGCCGCCGGGGATGTGGCCGGCCCCTACCAGTTCACCCACACCGCCGCCCACCAGGCATGGTACGCCGCGGTGAATGCCCTGTTCGACCCGTTCAAGAAATTCCGTGCCGACTACTCGGTGATCCCCTGGGCCACCTTCGTCGACCCCGAGGTGGCGCGCGTGGGTCTCAACGAGCTGGAGGCGAAGGAGCGCGGCATCGCCTATGAGGTCACCCGCTACGGCATCGACGACCTCGATCGCGCCATCGCCGACGGAACCGCCCTCGGCTTCGTCAAGGTGCTCACCGTACCCGGCAAGGACCGCATCCTCGGAGTCACCCTCGTCGGTGAGCACGCCGCGGATCTCTTGGCCGAGTACGTGCTGGCGATGCGCCAACGTATCGGACTCAACAAGATCCTCGGTACCATCCACATCTATCCCACCCTGGCCGAGGCCAACAAATACGCCGCCGGCGAGTGGAAGAAGGCGCACGCCCCCCAACGGGTGCTGCGCTGGCTCGCGCGCTTCCACGCCTGGCGTCTTGGTCCCGGCACGGGGCGCTGACGAACCCGAACCGGAGCCAATCTCGCCGCGGCCCGCGGCTTTCCCGCACTTCTGTCCCGAGATGACAACGCCCATGAGAGACCAGGTTAAAGACTACTACGGCCGGCAACTGCAAACCTCCGCCGACCTCAAGACCAGCGCCTGTTGCGATTCGACCCAAGCACCCGAGTGGCTCAAACCCCTGCTGAGTCGGGTGCATCCCGAGGTGAGCGCGCGCTACTACGGCTGCGGCCTCATCGCGCCTGAGCTGCTCGCAGGCTGCCGGCTGCTCGACCTCGGCTGCGGGGCGGGCCGCGACGCCTATCTGCTCGCGCAACTGGTCGGTGCCGGGGGCTCGGTGCTCGGTGTGGACATGACCGAGCAACAGCTCGAGGTGGCCGAGCGCCACCGCGAGTGGCACGCCACCGCCTTTGGCTTTGCCAACGTCGACTTCCGCCGAGGTTATCTCGAAGACCTCGGCGCGCTCGATCTAGGAGAGGGAAGCTTCGACGTGGTGGTTTCCAACTGCGTGATCAATCTCACCACCGACAAGGCCAAGGTCCTCTGGGACATCTTTCGCCTGCTCAAGCCCGGCGGCGAGTTCTACTTCTCCGACATCTACGCCGACCGCCGCCTGCCAGCGGCGCTCGCCCGCGACCCCCTGCTGTACGGTGAATGCCTGGGCGGTGCGCTCTACTGGAACGACTTTCTCGCCCTCGCCAAGGCGGCCGGCTTTGCCGATCCCCGCCTGGTGGAGGACCGGCCCCTCGCCCTGCATCCGGTCGTGGGCGAGCGAGTGGGTCCCATGCGTTTCTATTCGGCCACCTACCGGCTGTTCCGGCTAGCGGATCTCGAGGGCCACGCCGAGGACTACGGCCAGGCCGTGCGCTACCTGGGGGGCATCCCCCACGCCAAACACCTGTTCAGACTCGACAAGCACCACCGCTTCGAGCGCGGCCGGATCGTCCCCGTCTGCGGTAATACCTATCGCCTACTCAGCGAAACCCGTTTCACACCCCATTTCGAGCGCTTCGGCGACACCTCGACCCACTACGGGGCCTTCCGCGAAACCGGGAACCTCTTCCCCTTTGATGAGGTCCACGATGGCCAAGCCGAGAGTGCCGCCAGCGGATGCTGTTGAGCGGCGGGGGTTGCCTGCCTGGGGAGTCGGCGTCAAGGGCACCGAACCAGCAGGTGATCCCTACCCCCCTGGCGGGATAGATGCGGCGTGGATCAAGCGAGCAATTCGAACCGGTGATGCCGATGCCCTTGCTGCAATCCATAGGCTCCTCGATGCTCGCCAGCCTATTCGCGCAACGCGCATGATCCGCATCCGTGGGGTCGAACAGGGCCAACGGCGCTGCCCCTTATCAACCAGGATCATCGTTGCTACTGACGTCAAATCACCTCTGCAACCGCCGTCTTGGGTTGCCTAGCCGGTGCGAGGGTATAACCGTCGGCGCTAAGATCGAGCTTGTGGTAGATATCATAGGGCCTGCGACACTCCTGTTGCAGGCCCGCAAACCCCCGCTTGAGCACCTGAGAGATCGACAACCCCGCGAGGTGACGCAGGCACTCCAGAGTCTCCTCGGACTCCTCGTCGAGCCGCAGGGTTCTGGTACCGATGGTCCCCTTGCTCCGGCGTACGCGCGTAAAACCTCACCTATTACCCATCGGGACGTCCGTCGGGTGGCGGTCCAGACACCCGCCAAGCTTTCCGCACACCCGATCACCAGATTCAGTCCAAGCGGGCAGCATTTCCTGACAAAAAGGGTAAACTATAAAGCAGGGTCGACGGCGCCCCGCGCCGATCAGGTAAGTCCATATTCAGCCGAGGAAATCCCCGATGAAAACCACCCATAACCTTGATGGCACTCTCGCTGCCATAGCACTGGCAACCATCGCCATGGCACAAACCGGCGGCGCTGCGGCCCTAGGCCGCTCGGACGAAGTACTTGACGCGTTGGAATGGGCACAGCACGTGCCCGGTGAGGTCCTGGTGCAATTCGCCCCAGGGGCAACCAAGGTACAGCGGGACGCTGCGCGCGGCCGGATTCGTGCCGAGCAGGAGGAGCTTATCCTCGGCGAGGACCAGCGCAATGACGGCGGCGGCGATCTCGAGCTGCTGCGCCTTCCGCCTGGACTGGCGATTGCGGATGCGGTACGCGGCCTGAAGGGGAACCCTGCGGTCGAATTCGCCGAGCCGAACTGGGTCTACCACCACCAGGCGACCTCAAACGACACCTATTACTCCAACGGCTCGCTGTGGGGCCTGTACGGCGACGGCTCGTCGCCCGCCAACCAGTACGGTAGCCAGGCGGCCGAGGCCTGGGCAGCCGAAAAGACCGACTGCGGATCGGTCTGGGTTGGCATCATCGACGAAGGCTACATGTACACCCATGATGACCTGGCCTCCAACGCGGGAAAGAACCCAGGCGAGATCGCGGACAACGGCAAAGACGACGACGGCAACGGCTACGTGGATGACGTCTACGGCTGGGACTTCGCCGGCAACAACAACACCGTTTTCGATGGCAGCCAAGACGACCACGGCACGCACGTAGCGGGGACCATCGGCGCCGTCGGTGGCAACGGCAAGGGTGTGGCCGGGGTGTGCTGGAGTGTCAAGCTGATCAACGCCAAGTTCCTCGGCACCAACGGTGGGACCACGGCGAATGCGATCAAGGCGGTGGACTACATGACCGATCTCAAGACTCGCCACCGCCTCAACCTGGTGGCCACCAACAACTCCTGGGGCGGCGGCGGCTTCTCGCAGGGATTGCAGGACGCCATCGAGCGCGCTAACAGGGCCAACATCCTCTTCATCGCCGCGGCGGGAAACGGCGGTTTAGATGGGGTAGGCGACAACAACGACACCACCGCCAACTATCCCTCGAACTACCCCAACGCCACCATCATCGCGGTGGCCTCGATCACCAGCGCCGGCGCCTTGTCGAGCTTCTCGAACTACGGCTCGAGCACGGTCGAGCTGGGTGCCCCCGGCTCTGGGATCTGGTCGACGGTGCCGAAGAGCTCCAAGGGCAAGATCGTCTCGGCCTACGCCAGCTATAGCGGCACCTCGATGGCCACGCCGCACGTGACTGGCGCGGCGGCGCTCTACGCCGCAACGCATCCGGGCGCCACGGCGGCAGATGTCAAGAGCGCGATCCTCAACTCGGCGGTGCCCACCGCCTCGC
>JAEHCY010000532.1 GCA_016880695.1 Chromatiaceae bacterium
AAGAACAGACCGCGAAGCTGGTGAATCTGACCCAACTGGTCTTTCAGGAGGTTCAGACCGAGGCACGCCAGGTCGGCTTCTGGGATGCCCCGGCGAAGCAGGCGCGCCTGAAGGGCGAGTTGCAGCGCATTCTGCTTGGCCCGGATTTCGAAGCCTTCGGCCCGATGTGGGAGAAAAAGGCGACGATCATCTCGCGCATCATGGAGTGGTCGCGACGCAACCATAAACTCGTTATCCGGCCATGAATCTCCAGTACGAGATTATCCGCTCCGCCCGCAAGTCGATCGGCATCACCGTCGAGCGCGACCGCCGGGTCGTTGTGCGCGCGCCGCATCAGGCGAGCGATCAGTCCGTATCCGCCGCCGTTGCGAGTAGGCGGTTTTGGATCTGGCAGAAGCTGCGGGACCCGAACAAGTATCCAGACCCTCTGCCGGCGAAGGAATACGTTACGGGCGAGACCTTTCTCTATCTTGGGCAACCCTATACGCTGGTCCTGACCGATGGCAATAGAGGCACACTGAAGCTCGCCGGAGAACAATTCGAGGTGACGCTTGTCGACCGGGATCGCGGCAAGGAGCTTTTCAAGGCTTGGTATCTTGGCCAGGCGCGGGCATGTCTGAACCCACGCATCGCGACATTAGCTGCCGAAATGGGCATTGGCTATCGGCGAATCTGCGTTCGGGAGCTTCGATATCGATGGGCTTCCTGCACTCCGGGAGGGACTCTGAGCTTCAACTGGCGTATTGTCCAAGCGCCGATGATCGTCGTCGATTACCTGATCGTGCATGAACTGGCGCATGTTCGGGAGCCGAATCACTCCCCGGAATTCTGGAATCTTGTGGCCGTACATGCGCCAAGTTGGGCGTCGGCGCGGGACTGGCTCAAGCAGAATGGATCTTGGTTGGAGTGGTAGGGGCCAAGACATGCCGCTGGGGGATACAGGGCGACACCCCTGTCAGCGACTGCCGCCTAATTCGGGTGAAGCCCAGGGGGCGTCAGGCCTGCTCAAGCAAGCGGGCCAGAGTCGCGCGCAGGGGTTGGAGGTTGCCCACGATCACGCCCCAGACCAGGCGATCGTCCACGGTCGCATAGCCATGGATCAGGACATTTCGGAAGCCGACTATCCGTGGGAGGTCCGGGATGGTCGAAGCGGCACCAGGGTCGATCCGAGCCAACTGGTTCAGCGCCTCGCCGATGATCTCGAACTGTCGTTCGCAGGCGGAGCGCAATTGCTCGTCGGCACTGTAGTCGGCGAAGGACTTGCCGGAGGTGAAGCGGTCGATGCGGTCGGCCGCCTGGCGGGCGTCCCAGAGCAGCTTGCCCGCTTCAGCGTGCATAGAGGGTGCGGGCCTCGGCGGTGACCTGTGCCCGGAAGTAGGGGTTGGCGAGGCTGGTGTCGGTGATCAGGTCCACTGGGCGACCGAAAAGGGCCTCCAGGCCGGCCTTTAGGTCGAAGTAGGCATCGGCGTAACGGGCCGGCGGAAGGTCGCCGAAGGCCACCAGGAAGTCGAGGTCGCTGCGCTCCGGGTCGAAGTCGTCCCGCACCGCGGACCCGAATGCCGCTAGTCGCAGTGCCCCGGTGCTTTGGCACAGGGCGGCGACCGCGTCGCGGTGCTGGTCGATGGCTTCGATCATGGGGTTCTCCCGGACCCTGGCGTGGCTTGCTTGGTCAGATCGCGGCCATTGTAGCGCAGGGGGCGGTGGCCCGGTCACCGGGGCGCCAGGTAGCAGATCAGGAAAGGCTGCGCCGGGCGGCCGGGTGACGCAGACCGCTGGCGCCTTGTCGGGCTAAAGCCCGACCTACCTCGGTCGCTGGCCTTCGGGTCGGTTGGTCTGAGGGCTAACAGCCACAGGGGTGCCATGCACAAAACAAAAAAGGGCGCCCGAAGGCGCCCTTTCACTTTTCGGCGCTAGCCGAAAAGGATCAGTTGACCTTGGGGTCCAACTCGCCCTTGGCGTAGCGGGCGGTCATGGCCTCCAGGGACAGGGCCTTGATCTTGCTCGCGTTGCCGGCGGTGCCGAAGGCCTCGTAACGGTCCTTACAGATGCCCTTCATGGCCTTGGTGGCGACCGCAAAGTACTTGCGCGGGTCGAACTCCTTGGGGTTCTCCGCCAGGAACTTGCGAATGGCACCGGTGGAAGACATACGCAGGTCCGTGTCGATGTTGACCTTACGCACGCCGTGTTTGATGCCCTCGACGATCTCCTCGACGGGCACGCCATAGGTCTCGCCCATGGCACCGCCGTAGCGGTTGATGATGGCCAGCCAGTCCTGCGGGACGGAAGAAGAACCGTGCATCACCAGGTGGGTGTTGGGAATGCGGGCGTTGATCTCCTTGATGCGCTGGATGGCCAGGATGTCGCCGGTGGGCGGACGGGTGAACTTGTAGGCGCCATGGGAGGTGCCGATGGCGATGGCCAGGGCGTCCACACCGGTCTTGCGCACGAAGTCGGCGGCCTCTTCCGGGTCGGTCAGGAGCTGGCTGTGGTCGAGGGTGCCCTCGGCGCCAATGCCGTCCTCTTCACCGGCCTGGCCGGTCTCGAGCGAGCCCAGACAGCCCAGTTCCCCCTCGACGGAGACACCGCAGGCGTGGGACATCTCCACCACGCGGCGGGTGACATCGACGTTGTACTCGTAGGAGGTGGGGGTCTTGCCGTCCTCGCCCAGAGATCCGTCCATCATCACCGAGCTGAAGCCGAGCTGGATGGAGCGCTGGCACACGGCGGCGGAGGTGCCGTGGTCCTGGTGCATGCACACGGGGATGTGCGGCCACTCCTCGATGGCGGCCAGGATCAGGTGGCGCAGGAAGGGGGCGCCGGCGTACTTGCGCGCCCCGGCGGAGGCCTGGACGATGACCGGGGAGTCGGTCTCGTCGGCGGCCTCCATGATGGCGCGCATCTGCTCTAGGTTGTTGACGTTGAAGGCGGGGACGCCGTAGCCGTGCTCGGCCGCGTGGTCCAACATTTGACGCAATGAAATCAAGGCCATGGTGAGTCTCCTCGCTTGCTAAGGGAAGGGATTTGGGAGCGGGCGCTGCGCGCTCAGTCTTCGCTCGGGAGGGTGTGCTCGCCCACCCGCATGATCTTCAGGATGTTGGTTTGCCCCTCCACGCCGCGACGATCGCCCTTGGTAATGATCACCAGATCGCCGTAACGCACCGTGCCTTGGCGGAGAAGCTCTTCGATCACCTCCTTGTTCACCTCGTGGATATCCTGGTTTTCGACATCGAAGCTCACCGGATAGACACCCCGATAAAGCGTCACCTTTCTACGCGTCGCCACCTGACGGGTCAAGGCGTAGATCGGCCGGCTGGAGCTGATGCGCGACATCCACTTCACGGTGGAACCGCTCTCGGTGAGTGCGGCGATGGCCGCCACCCCGAGATGGTTCGCCGTGTACATCGTGGCCATGGCGATGGCCTCGTCGACGCGGCCGAACACCGAGTCGAGGCGATGCCTCGACCTGCGCGCGAGGGTCTGTTTCTCGGCCTCCTTGCAGATCCGGTGCATCGCCAGCACCGCCTTGTCGGGGTTACGACCCACGGCGGTCTCCGCCGACAGCATCACCGCATCGGTTCCATCGAGCACCGCGTTGGCCACATCGAACACCTCGGCACGGGTCGGAACCGGATTGTCGACCATCGACTGCATCATCTGCGTGGCGGTGATGACCACGCTGTTCATCGCCCGCGCGGAACGGGTGAGGCTCTTCTGCACCGCAGGCAGCTCGGCATCGCCGATCTCCACGCCCAGATCACCGCGGGCGATCATGATGGCATCCGCGGCCCGGATGATGTCCGCGGCCGCCGCAACCGCCTCGGCGCGCTCGATCTTGGCCACGATGTCCGCCTGGCCACCCGCCTGCTCCATTACCCGCCGCGCCGTGCACACATCTTCTGCGTTGCGGACGAAGGAGACGGCCACATAGTCGGCCCCAATGCGCGCGGCAAACTCGAGGTCGGCGAGGTCCTTGTCGGTCAGTGCGGGCGCCGAGAGCCCGCCGCCCTTCTTGTTGATCCCCTTGTTGTCGGACAGCCGACCACCGACCACTACCTTGCAGCGGACGATCCCGTCGTCCACTTCCTGGACCCAGAGCTCGATGGCACCGTCGTCGAGCAGTAGGGTATCGCCATGGGCCAGGTCATCGACCAGGGCACGATAGGTGGTACCGACCCGGGTTTCATCCCCAGCATCCAGTGGGCAATCCACATCCAGACAGAAGAACTCGCCGGCGCGGAGCGAGACCGCGCCGGCGCTGAATCGGCCAATGCGGATCTTCGGCCCTTGGAGGTCCACCAGTACCCCCACCGGGCGGCCCAGGACCTCGGCGCACGCTCGTACCGCGTCCGCCCGAGCCCGTTGGCGCTCGTGGCTGTCATGGGACAGGTTGAGGCGCACCAGGTCCACCCCAGCCTGAATCAGCCGCTCAAGCACGCCGGGGTCGTCGGTGGCAGGACCCAGCGTGGCGATGATCTTGGTGCGTCTTGGCATCACTACAGCCTGAACCGGTCACCTGCCGGCCTCCAGCCAGCGGCTGGGGGCCGGTGTGGGGAAGCCTGATTAGCCGGCGCGCGCTTCAAGCATCGCCACCGCAGGCAAGGTCTTGCCCTCCAGGTACTCCAGGAAGGCCCCGCCCGCGGTGGAGATGTAGGAAACCTTGTCGAAGATGTCGTACTTCTGGATGGCCGCGATGGTGTCGCCGCCGCCGGCCAGGGTGAAGGCCTTGGTGTTGGCGATGGCCATGGCGATGGCCTTGGTGCCATCGCCGAACTGGTCGAACTCAAACACCCCTACCGGGCCGTTCCACACCACGGTGCCCGCACGCATGATGATGTCGGCCAGCTCCTGCGCACTCTGTGGCCCGATGTCGAAGATCATGTCGTCGTCGGCCACCTCATCGGCGCTTTTCAGCACCGCGGGCTCATTGGCGTCGAACTGCTTGCCGACCACCACATCGACCGCGATGGGGATGGTCGCGTGGCGGGCCGACATCTTCTCCATCAGATTCTGGGCGGTCGGCACCAGGTCATCCTCGCACAGGGACTTGCCGACGTTCCTCCCGGAGGCCTTGAGGAAGGTATTGGCAATGCCGCCACCGACCACGAGCTGGTCCACCTTCTCGGAAAGCGACTCGAGCACCGTTAGCTTGGTGGACACCTTGGAGCCGCCGACGATGGCGACCATGGGCCGGGCCGGACTGGCCAGGGCCTTCTCCAGGGCGTCGAGCTCCTCGGCCAACAGCAGGCCGGCACAGGCGACGGGGGCAAACTTACCGGCACCATGGGTGGAGGCCTGGGCTCGGTGGGCGGTGCCGAAGGCATCCATCACGAACACATCGCAGAGGGCTGCATACTTCCTGGAGAGCTCTTCGTTGTCCTTGCCCTCGCCCTTGTTGAAACGGACATTGTCCAGCAGCACCAATTCGCCTTCGGCCACCTCAGGCGCCTGGTTCAGGTAGTCCTTGATCAAGTGCACGGGCCGCCCAAACTTGGCACTGAGGTCGTCGGCGACCGGTTGCAGAGAATTCTCCTCCGAGTAGACACCCTCCTCGGGGCGGCCCAGGTGGGACATCACCATCACCCGGGCACCCGCCCGCATGCAGTGCTCAAAGGTGGGGAGCGAGGCGCTGATGCGCGCATCCGAGGTTACCTTTCCGCCTTTGACCGGAACGTTGAGGTCGGAGCGGATCAGTACGCGCTTGCCCTTGAGGTCGAGGTCGGTGAGCTTGATGAAGGACATGGGTGCAACCCTCTCTCGTGGTTGGTGAAGGGAGTCATCGGGAAAGCCCTGGGGCTTTCCGGAGGACTCTTCAGCATTCGTAGGGTGGATAAAGCGCGCCACTGCGTATCTGGGTTTCCCACGACCGCTTGTCACGCCGCATCCACCGGGACCTGGGATGGTGGATGCGCTGCGCTTATCCACCCTACAACTGCATTTGGTGGGTTACGGCGCGCGCGGGGCTCGAAGCTGACCCCAAGCCTGGCTCCGGCGCGCCTAACCCACCCTACGACTTACCTGGCGACGTACTCCACCATGCGGAGCATGTTGCAGGTGTAGCCGTACTCGTTGTCGTACCAGGCGATGACCTTGACGAAGGTCGGATCCAGGGCGATGCCCGCCTCGGCATCGAAAATGGACGGGGTGCCGCGACCGCGGAAGTCGGTGGACACCACCTTCTCGTCGGTGTAGGCCAGGACGCCGGCCAGGTCGCCGGAC
>JAEHCY010000064.1 GCA_016880695.1 Chromatiaceae bacterium
GGGCCAACCGCCGGGGCGCGGCTTGGGGACCCCGGGGCGCCACCCTTATCGGAGGCGGGCGGCGATGCTGCAAGTCCGGACCACCCGGGCGAGGGAGCGCCCGCTGACGGCGGGAAGGGGGAATCGAAGCCGCCGCCAGGAAAAGGTTGGCCAGAGGGGGCGGGCTGCGTTCCGAACCGGTCCCAGGGGGAATGGCTATCCCAGGGAGCGGACCCCTGGGTTTGCGCGGGTCCAGGGGCAATAGCTAGGGCCGCCGGGGACACACTGATGGCCTGGGGGGTAGAGCTTTCCCCGCCGAATCGCAACGCGGGAATCTCTAGCTTCCCGCTGCGCTTTGGCCGCAGGGCGAGCGTCAGGGTCGTCGACTGGGTCCGACGTCCGTTGACGGTGGAGCTGCGTTGCTGCACGCTTCGATTGACGATCTCGAAATCGGCCTGCAACGGGGTAAGGTCCGGCAGACTGACCGAGGACCCACTGGCCTCGAAGGTAACCTGCAGCGGCTTTTCTTGCGAGAGGTTGGTTTCCGAAAGGCGCACGTTTACCTCGGCTGCTGCCAGCGCCGGCAACAGGATCCCTAGCGTGGCCGCAGTCGACCGGTGGCGCCTGAAGACACTTGTCATCGATGGGTGCTCGGGTAATCGGTGGCCCCATTGTAACGATTTCCCCAATCGGGTTCAGCGCAGCTCTGGGGCCACCCCAGGACGGAGCACGGCCCCGTGCTATGCTTGCCGAAACCCTTGGCCGGATTCTTCCATGTCGCGCCGCATCGTCCGCCGCCCGCTTGCCGTAGAAGATCGGTTGCCGGAGGACCTAAACCCCGTTCTGCGTCGGGTATACCTGGGCCGAGGCATCACCGAGGCCGAGGATCTGGACCTGTCCTTCGCGGGACTCGCTTCAGTCGATCTGCTGGGGAACCTACAGCCGGCCCTTGAGCAGCTCCATAGGGCAATGGTGCGTGAGGACCCCATCGTCATCATCGGGGACTACGACGCCGATGGGGCCACCAGCACGGCGCTCGCCCTGCGCGGATTGCAGGCGATGGGAGCCAGGCGGGTGGATTTTCTGGTCCCCAACCGCTTTCACGAAGGCTACGGGCTGACGCCCGCACTGGTGGAGCGGGCGGCAGGGCTTGGCGCGCGTCTAATCCTCACCGTGGACAACGGGGTGGGCAGTGTTGCCGCAGTGGATCGTGCCCGCGAGCTCGAAATAGCCGTGGTCGTTACCGACCATCATCTGCCTGGCGCGCGCCTGCCCGATGCGGTGATCGTAAACCCGAACCTGCCGGGAGACCCGTTCCCTAGTAAACACCTGGCGGGTGTAGGGGTCGCCTTCTACCTCTTGGCGGGCCTGCGTCGGCATCTGCGTCAGGCTGGGTGGTTTGGCTCCCGCGGGCTCGCCGAGCCGAATCTCGCCGAGTTTCTCGACCTGGTAGCCCTAGGTACCGTTGCCGATGTGGTTTCACTCGACCGCAACAACCGCATCCTCGTCGAGCAGGGACTGCGCCGAATCCGCCGAGGCGGTGCCTCGCCGGGGATCGGGGCGTTACTCGCAGTGGCGGGCCGGAATTCGGAGACCGTCACCAGCGTGGATCTCGGCTTCGCAGTGGCCCCCCGACTAAACGCCGCGGGGCGCCTGGCCGATATGTCGCTGGGGATCCGGTGTTTGCTCAGCCAGGATCGCGCTGTGGTGGAGACCCTGGCGGGGCACCTCGACGAGCTAAACCGGGAGCGGCGCCAGATAGAGGCCGAGATGCGCGAGGGTGCGGAGGCCTTGGTCGAGGCACTCGGATTGTCCGGAGATAACCTGCCCGAGGCCCTCTGCCTATTCGATCCCTCCTGGCACCAGGGGGTTATCGGCATCCTGGCATCGCGGCTGGCTGGACGGCATCAGCGTCCCGTGATTGCCTTTGCCCCCGGTGCCGAGGGGGAGCTCAAGGGCTCCGCCCGCTCGGTTCCAGGGATCCATCTGCGCGATGCCCTCGATGCGGTCGCGCGACGGGATCCGGGGCTCATCCAGCGCTTCGGTGGTCACGCCATGGCCGCCGGTCTGTGCATTTCCAGCGCGCAGATCGACCGGTTCTCCGAGCGCTTCGCCGCCGAGGTGAATCGTCGCCTGGAAGGCATGGAGCCTCCGGGTGTCCTGCCGAGCGATGGCGAGCTTGGCGCTGAAGACTGGCGGCTTGAGACCGCCTGGATGCTGCGCCACGCCGGACCCTGGGGCCAAGGGTTTCCCGAGCCCTTGTTCGATGGGGCGTTTACCGTAGTGGATCGGCGCATCGTCGGCGAGCGGCACCTCAAGCTGCGGGTGCGCCCCCCGGGCACCGAGCTGGTTTTGGATGCAATCGTCTTCGACCCGGCGTTGAAGGGTGTCGATCCGCAGTGCCTCGGCGAGCGGATGCATCTCGGTTACCACCTGGACATCAACCAATACGGCGGCTCGACACGCCTGCAACTGATCGTGGAGCATCTCGAGCGACAGGGGGCCCCTGCGCCGCCTGAACGACCGGAGGAGGGGAGGGACAACCCCACAGCACAAAATGTTGCATAGCACAAAATTCGTCTATACTACGATTCCCAACCCGGATCCGACGCAACCGTTCGGGTACCGGGTTGATCCGGTGACGTAGGACCACAACCCAGCCTGCGTCCTTGGGCGATGACCGGAGGTGTAGCGGGCGATGTAAAAAGACCCGGCACACCGGAGATTCGGTACGACCACCACCGAGCACCAAGGCAGACCATGACGACAAGAACCAACCGTCCCGTCTATCTGAACCTATTTCAGATCAAGCTCCCCATCCCAGGAATCGCCTCCATCGGGCACCGGATCAGCGGGGTCGTCCTCATTCTGGCGATTCCCTTTGCCGCCTACCTGTTCGCCGAGTCCCTCAGCGGTCCCAGCGGCTTCGCGCAAGCGGTGGCGGTGCTCAATCGCGGGATCATCAAGCTGATCATCTTCTTGCTGGTTTGGGGCCTGCTACACCACCTATTCGCCGGGATCCGCTATCTGCTCCTCGACATCCATGTCGGCATCGACAAAGAGAGCGCACGCAAGAGCGCTTGGGGTGTGATGATCGGGGCGGCTTTGGTCGCCATTGTCGGCGCGGGGGTGCTGCTATGAGCCGACAAGCCTCTGGTTTGAAGGCCTGGGTGCTGCAGCGTATCACCGCCATCTACCTGGGTCTGTACCTGATCTACCTGCTGATCCACGCCGCAACCGGTGGGCCGAGCGATTACGAGGCCTGGCGCGGCTGGGTGGCACAGCCCACGGTGAGCATTGGGCTGCTGTTATTCGTGGTCGCATTGTTGTTGCATGCCTGGGTGGGCATTCGAGACGTCCTGATCGACTATGTGCATCCCCTGGGAATACGGGTTCTGCTGTTGTCTCTGTTTGCCACCGGGTTCATCGCCAGCGGCCTTTGGGTCGTTCAGGCGATCTTCCTTGCCCGCCTCCCAGGATAACGACCATGCCCATCACCAGACGACATTTCGATGCCTTGATCATCGGCGCCGGGGGCGCTGGCCTCAACGCCGCCCTGCGGCTTGCCACTGCGGATGCCCGCGTTGCGGTGGTCTCCAAGGTCTTTCCGACGCGTTCCCATACGGTTGCCGCCCAGGGCGGGGTGAACGCGGCCCTCGCCAACGTGCTGCCGGACAACTGGCACTGGCACATGTTCGATACTGTCAAAGGTTCCGACTATCTCGGGGACCAAGACGCTATAGAGTACATGTGCCGTGAGGCGATCCCTACGGTCTACGAGCTGGAGCACGCCGGCGTGCCCTTCTCGCGCATAGACAACGGCAAGATCTACCAGCGCGCCTTCGGCGGCCAGAGCCAGAATTTCGGCGGCCCACAGGCGGCACGCACCTGCGCGGCGGCAGACCGGACCGGGCACGCCATTCTGCACACCCTCTACCAGCAGAACATTCGCGCCCGCACCCATTTTTTCGACGAATACTTTGCCGTCGACCTGATCCGCGACCAAGAGGGCGCGGTTGTCGGTGCGCTGGTGATGGAGATTGAAAGCGGCGAGCCGTTACTGATTGAATCGAAGACAACGCTTCTGGCCACCGGCGGCTGCGGACAGGTGTTCCGCACCACCTCCAATGCCCACATCAACACGGGTGATGGCATGGCGATGGCCTTGCGCATCGGTGTCCCCTTGATGGACATGGAGTTCTATCAGTTCCACCCGACCGGCATCGCCGGGAAGGGCATGCTCATCACCGAGGGTGTGCGCGGAGAGGGCGGTTATCTGGTCAATAAGGAGGGGGAGCGCTTCATGGAGCGCTATGCCCCCAACGCCAAGGATCTCGCGAGCCGTGACGTGGTGGCCCGCGCGATCGTCACCGAGGTGAAAGAGGGCCGCGGCTGCGGACCCCAGCGTGACCACGTCATGCTCAAGCTCGATCACCTGGGCGAGGAGGTGATTGCCAAGCGACTCCCTGGCATCCGTGAGAGCGCGAGGATCTTCGCCGGGGTCGACCCGGTGGAGGAGCCTATCCCCGTCTTTCCCACCGCTCACTATGTGATGGGCGGCATCCCCACCGATCGCTTCGGGCGAGTGGTATCGCCCGTTGGCTCGGGTCCCGAAGAGGTAGTCCCCGGGCTTTACGCTGCCGGGGAATGTGCCTGCGTCTCCGTGCACGGGGCCAATCGCTTGGGCGGAAACTCGTTGTTGGACATCCTGGTCTTCGGTCGCGCGGCCGGCATCGACATCATGGATTACCTGCGAGAGAACCGCCACCACCGCCCCATGGACGAGACTGCCGTGGAAAAGGCCGTGGCACGTCTGACCCGCTGGGAGAAAAAGGGGGAGGGCATCTCCGTGCGCGAGCTGCGCGACGAGTTCCGCAAGAGCATGGAGGATCATGCTGGGGTGTTCCGCACCGAAGAGGTCATGACCGAGGGAGTCGATCGGCTCAAGGCCATCCGTGCCAAACTTGCTGATGTGCGCCTCAAGGATCAGAGCGCCGTGTTCAACACCGCCCGAGTCGAGGCCCTGGAGCTGGAGAATCTGATCGATGTCGGGATGTCGATCGCCCTGTCGGCGCTGGCCCGCAAGGAGAGTCGGGGGGCCCATTCGCGACCCGATTACCCCAAGCGCGACGATCAAAGCTGGCTGAAGCACAGTCTGTACACCCAGGAAGGCGACCGCATGGACTACAAACCCGTGCGCAGCAAGCCACTGACGGTTGAGACCTTCCCGCCGAAAGAGCGCGTCTATTGAGGTGATGGCCATGAAATTCCGTGTGTACCGCTTCAACCCGGAAACCGACACCCGTGCGCGCATGCAGGAGTTCGAGGTGGAGGTTTTTCGCGGCATGATGCTTCGGGATGCGCTCCTGGAGATCAAACGCCAGGACGAATCCTTCGCCTTTCGCCATTCCTGCGGCGAGGGCGTCTGCGGCTCCGATGGGGTCAACGTCAACGGTCGCAACTGCCTCGCCTGTATCACCCCGATCACCGACCTCAAGGAACCGGTGCACGTGCGGCCACTTCCTGGCCGCCCCGTGATCCGCGACCTGGTGGTCGACCTGACCCAGTTCTATCACCAATACCGCAGTGTGCAACCCTTTCTCATCCACAAGGAGCCGCTACCCGAGGCCGAGGTGCTGCAGTATCCCGAGGAGCGCGAAAAGCTCGACGGGCTGTACGAGTGCATCATGTGCGCCTGCTGCTCAACGGCCTGTCCCTCGTTCTGGTGGAATCCCGAGAAGTTCCATGGCCCCCAGGCGCTGCTGGCGGCTTGGCGCTTCCTCGCCGACAGTCGCGACCAGGCGATGGACGAGCGGCTCGATGCCTTGGAAGGGCCCTACAAGCTGTTCCGTTGCCACAGCATCATGAGCTGCGTGGAGGTTTGCCCCAAGGGGCTCAATCCGACCAAGGCCATTGGTCATATTCGCGAGCTCATGCTTGAGAAGGCCATCTGAGGCACCAATCGACCAAGGCGAGCTCAACCGGCTGCGCTGGCAATGCCGGCGCGGCATGTTGGAGCTCGATCTGCTGCTCGAGGGTTTCCTGGATAACGCCTATCCTGCGCTGGATGAAGAGGAGCGGGCGCGCTTTGTCCACCTGCTCGCGATGGTCGATCCCGTGCTCTATGACTGGCTGATGGGTTACACCGAGGTCCCCGAGCCCGCGCTGCAGGAGTTGGTGCGCAAAATTCGCGATTGCCAGCAAACGAGAGCCGCCGCTGAACCCTGATCGCAGCCCCGGGGGGCACCACACCCGGCCACGAAAGCCTCTTCCTCCTCTATCCTTGCACTCATCTTCTTGATATTGCGGCAAGACTTCCGGTGTCTCGTCCCCCCGCGCTATCACCGCTGGTTCTCCTGCCTAGGACATCCCGCTCCCTGACCCTGTTCATCGTACTGGTTCACCTCGGTGGTGCCGCGGCAGTGATCCTCGCTGCGTTGCCACTCCTGGGCCGCACGCTGCTTCTGATAGGACTGCTCGGGAGTCTGGTCTACGGCCTTGCCGTGCACGCCAGCCGGTGCGCCCCCTGGGCCATCCGCGAAGCGAGGAGAACGGAAGAAGGGGGCTGGGAGCTGCACCTGATGTCGGGTGCCGAAATCTCGTCCGTTACGCTCTTGTCGGCGGGGTTCGTTGGTCAGCGTTTTGCTGTGCTGAACTTCCAGACC
>JAEHCY010000065.1 GCA_016880695.1 Chromatiaceae bacterium
ACTGGCTCGAGAGGTCGGCCTGGTGCAGCCGGGCCTTGACCAGGTTGGCATCGTTGAGGTGGCTGTCGCGCAGGTCCGCCCCGCAGAGGTTAGCCTCCCGCAGGTTCGCCTTGATAAACAGGGCACTACGGGCGACGACGTTGCACAGGTTGCTGCCGTGAAAGTCGGTGCCCCGCATATCGGCGTGGCAGAGGTCGGCGCCACGGAGGTCCGCGTGGCGGATCTCGACGTTGCGCAGGTCGGCGCGGGTAAGTTTGGCGCCGACGAGCTTGGCGTCGGACAGCATCGCAGCGGTGAATCGGCTTTCCGCCCCCAATCGGGCGTGCGACAGATCGGCATTCGAGAGGTCGGCCTGGTCCAGGTGAGCCCCGACCAGGGTTGCCTGTTGGAGGTTGGCGCCGCTGAGATTGGCCCCCGTGAGATCGCTCGACTGAAGGTTGGCGCCGCGTAGATCGGCGCCACGCAGGTCCGCCTGGTTAAGGCGCATGTCGCGGAGATCGGCCCCGACCAGATCGGGGGCATCCAGGGTCCCCAGTACCTCACCGGTTTCTTGGTGCTTGATCTCAACCATGCTCAATGTCTCCCGATTCGCCGGCGCTGCTAGTGGAAAGGATACTTTGAGCCGGCGGGTGTTGTCGAAGGCCGTTGTTCAATCTACCGCTGGCGTGGGGCATAATGCCGGCGCAGCAGTCCACATCACCAGAGGAGAAACGACATGGGCCTGTTCGATTTTGCAAAAGATATTGGCAAACGTCTGTTTGGCGGGGCCGAGGACCCGGCCGAGAAGATCAAGGCCCACATCGAAGCCAGCAATCCGGGGATCGAGGGGCTCCAGGTGTCCTTCGAGGACGGTAAGGTGAAGCTTTCGGGTAACGCCCAGGATTCCGCCGCGATGGAAAAGGCGGTGCTGATGGCGGGCAACGTGGAAGGGGTCGCCGAGGTCGATGTCTCCGCGGTGACGGCCCCGGTTCAAGCCCAGCAGGTGGAGTACTACATCATCCAGAAGGGCGACACCCTGTGGGCCATTGCCAAGAAATACCTCGGCTCGGGGAGCCGCCACGCGGAGATCTTCGAGGCCAATCGGGAGGTGATCCAGGACCCCAATCTGATCTTCCCGGGACAGAAGATCCGGATTCCGCTCGACTGATCGGCCCTCTGCCAGGGCCATTGGGTTCCAAGGGCGCGCCAGGGGCTTTCCGGCTGGCGCTTCCCCCGACTAGCCTACCTTGTCCGCCAGGGCATCCAGGTAGCGCTCTGCGTCTAGGGCCGCCATGCAACCGGTCCCGGCGGAGGTGACCGCCTGGCGGTAGACGTGGTCCATCACGTCGCCGGCGGCGAATACCCCGGGGATACTCGTCTGCGTGGCGTTGCCTTCGCTGCCACTCCTGACCCTGAGGTAGCCGTGGGCCATTTCGAGCTGGCCCACGAACAGATCGGTGTTCGGTTGGTGGCCGATGGCGATGAATACCCCCTGGAGCTCGATGTCGCGGGTGGTGTCGTCCTTGACGCTACGGATGCGTATGCCGGTGACGCCGGTCGTGTCGCCGAGGACCTCGTCGAGGACGTGGTTCCACTCGAGGGTCACGTTGCCGCGCCGGGACTTCTCGATGAGCTGCTCGGAGAGGATCTTCTCCGAGCGGAAGCGGTCGCGCCGATGCACCACCACCACCTCGGAGGCGATGTGGGAGAGGTAGAGGGCCTCTTCCACCGCCGTATTCCCGCCACCGATCACGGCCACCTTCTGGTTCTTGTAGAAGAAGCCGTCGCAGGTGGCGCAGGCGGATACCCCACGACCGCGGAATTTTCCCTCCGAAGGAAGACCCAGCCAGCGGGCGCTGGCGCCGGTGGCGATGATCAGGGCGTCGCAGGTGTACACGGCGGAGTCGCCGATGAGCCGGAATGGCCGCTCCTGCAACTCGGCCTTATGGATGTGGTCGAACACCAGCTCGGTGCCGAAGCGTTCGGCGTGGCGCTGCATGCGCTCCATCAGCTCAGGACCCTGCACCCCGTCGGGATCGCCGGGCCAGTTGTCGACGTCGGTGGTGGTCATCAACTGGCCGCCCTGTTCCATTCCGGTCACGATCACCGGATCTAGGTTGGCGCGGGCCGCGTAGACCGCGGCGGTGTAACCGGCAGGGCCGGAACCCAGGATGAGGAGACGGCAGTGCTTGATTTCGCTCATGTACAATTGCTCCTGAATTGCGGTCGTCGGCCGCCGCCGGCAGGCTGGGCCCGCGGCGGAGGGTCTGCGCACTCCGGGGCCCAGTAACCAGGGGCAGGAACCTGGCGGTACCTGCAAAGCGGAGAGTCTAAAGAGTGTCTTTTGA
>JAEHCY010000533.1 GCA_016880695.1 Chromatiaceae bacterium
CAGCCCCCCCTGGGCGTCGAGAATGCGGTCCACGCCGAGCAAGCGTAGCGTGATGTTGAGCAGGACGATGACCGCAAGGTTGGTCGCAATGAAAAGAAGGATGCGTTTCACGGCTCTTGTTTCCCAAAAAAATGACGTTGCCCCTGAATTCTGGGGTCAAGCGAGGCGGAGATCAACGCACCCCCAGGCGGCGCGGGTGAGGAATGCAGCCGGGGCCCGCGGGCAGCCAACAAGAGCGCGCCCTGTTCATCGCCTTAGGGAGATCACGTAGGCAATGGCGCGATTACCACCCGCCGTACCTCTGGTTTCGCCGCCAGAGGGCGTGGTCCGGCCCGTAGAGGTGAAGATCCCGGGTGTAGTACTTGCTCGCGGGCGACCCCCAACGGTAGGCGGGATCGTAAACATAGGATTAGCGCGCGTTCCCGGAACCGGGTCCACCCCACCAGTCGCCGCTGGCTGTCCGCAAGGGAACACCCGTGAGCAGGGCAGTCACACCAACCGCTACCCGTACCTTCCGCAACCTCTTCATGGTCCACCTCCTTTCTCAGGCATTCCCTGAAATGCTCATAGAACATTTCCTCGAGGTCTTGCCGCCGGCAAGGGTAATTGGGCTCTGGCCTCGCGAGTGATGGATGGAGGGGACCTGGTGGGATGGGAACAGGACCCGCCGATGGACAGAGCGGGGCGCGCGTCGGTTCAGCGGCGCGGAGACGGACTCATCCTGGGCGATTGTGATAGGCCTGGTCGAACAGGGCCTCCAAACCCGGATGGGTGCCGCGAATCTTCTCGACCACCTGTTTCGCCCAGTCGAAATACCCCTGTCGCCGCTCCAGAGGCCACAGCGATGGCGGCTTGTGGGCGACATCGCGGACGTTACAGATCTTGTCCGCCAGCTTGAGAAGCTTGGCCTTGGGGCTGAGGTGAGCGGCATGCACGACCTGGAGCCGCTTGCGCTCGGCCTTGGGCAGGTGCTTGTCGTCGCTCACCTCCACTACCAGGTCCCGGATCAGGGGGCCGAACTCCTGCTCCAGCTCACCGGGTGTGGTATCGGTGTCCTCCAGGGTGTCATGCAGGAGGGCCGCGCACAGCAGATCCGCATCGCAGATCCCGACCTCGTTACAGAGCACATTCGCGAGATCGATGGGGTGGTTGATGTAGGGTGAGGCATCGGCGTCCTTGCGCCTCTGATCCCGGTGCTTGTGGGCGGCGAAGCTCAGCGCCTTGAGCAACCGCTTGGCGTCGGTGTCCTGCATAGTCATAGTGTTTCGTTTGGTCCCGAGGCGAGCTACCGGGTAGTGTGGCAAAGACGCGGGAGGGTGGCCGTTTCCGGGGACTAGATCTCGAACGTCTGCCGGGGTTGGGGCAAAACCACCTGGGATCCTTGGAGCCGCTCGGCGAAGCGCTGCGTCGTGTCGGGCTCCCCATGGACCAAGAAGGTGATCTCGGGGTGATCGCTCTGGCGGTGCCAGGCGAGCAGCTCACCCTGATCGGCGTGGGCGGAGAAACCACCGATGGTGAAGATCCGTGCCCGCACCCGGATCGGCTCGCCCAACACCTTGACCACCTCGGCCCCATCGATGATCCGGCGCGCCAGGGTACCCGCGGCCGCAAAGCCCACGAACACCAGGCTCGATTCCCGCCGCCAGAGATTGTGCTTGAGGTGGTGACGGATTCGTCCGCCAGTGCACATGCCAGAGCCCGCCATGATGACGGCGGTGCCGACGATCCGGTTGATGGCCATGGATTCCGAGGTCTCGCGGGTGAAGCGCAGGCCGGGCAGGTGGAGCGGGTCGCGGCCCGTCTCGAACAATCGCGCGGTCTCGGTATCGTAGCATTCTGGGTGGCGCTTGAAGATCTCGGTAGCCGAGATCGCCATCGGCGAGTCCAGAAACACGGGCAGGTTGTGGGGCAGTGCCCCCTGCTCGACCCCCTCGCGCAGGTAGAAGAGAAGCTCCTGCGCCCGCTCGAGGGCGAATGAGGGGATGACCACGTTACCCCCGCGATCCTGGGTGTCGCGGATCGCCTGATACAGCTCTTGGATGGAAGGCCCCAGTGGCTTGTGCAGGCGATCGCCGTAGGTGGTCTCCATCACCACCACGTCCGCGGCGGGCGCCGGCACAGTGTCGCGCAGAATCGGCCGGTTGCTGTAGCCAAGATCCCCGGAGAACAGCACTCTTCGCCTGCGAGCGCCCTCGCGCAGTTCCAGCAGCAGGTAGGCAGAGCCCAGGATGTGACCGGCATCGAAGAAGGTTACCCGAATCCCCGGGGCCAGGTCGATGGGAACCCCGTACTGCGCCTGGCGCCCGAAGTAGTCGAGACAGTTCAGGGCGTCGAGGGTGGTATAGAGGGGTTGCATCACCTCCCGCGCCTTGCCGCGTCGGGCCGAGGAGCGGGCCTGGTAACGCGCTTCCTCCTCCTGCAGACCGGCTGCATCCAGGAGCACCAGCCGGGCCAGCTCGCGGGAGGCCGCCGTGGTGATGATCTCACCGCGAAATCCGCGCCTGCTCAGCAGTGGCAACCGGCCACAGTGATCGAGGTGGGCGTGGGTCAGAAGCAGATAGTCGATGTGGGCGGCGCGGAAACCAAAGGGCCGTTGGTTCTCAACCTCAATGGCTCGGCTCCCCTGGAACAGACCGCAATCCACCAGGATCCGGCAGCCGCCGCATTCGATGAGGTGGCACGAGCCGGTCACGCCCCCGGCCGCTCCATGAAACGAGACCCTCAAGGCCTTTTTCCCCCATCGATCGACTCTGGCTCAGCGCGCCTACCAACCTCGCAACCGAGATCCCGGCTTGGATGCCTGGCGGCGGCCGCCAAGCGCCGGAGGCAAGCGGGACGCGCTGCGGACCCAGGCTACTTCGGTCCGAGCCGACCCAGGATCTCCTCCCATAGGGCGACATAGGCCGCCGCCACCTGCGATCGGGGCGCGAAGGCGAGCAGCGGCATTCGATGCACCCCCATCCGCTCGACATCCGATGCATAGGGAATGGTCCGCTCGAGTATCTGCGGGAAACGCTCCGGAAGTGCTTCGAGTAGCTCCTGGTGCAGACGCTTGCGCCGGTCGACCATGGAAAAGAACGGCATCACCCGCAGGTTTTCGAGCCCCGGCTGCTCAGCGACGAACTCCATGAGCTCAGCGAGCGTTCGCTCCGAGAGGGTCGTGGGAATGGTGGGTACCACCAGGGCGTCCGCCGCCCTGAATACGGCCTCGGAGACCAGGGTGATACCGGGCGGACAATCGAGGAAGATCAGGTCGTACTCCTCGGCCAAGGGCTCGAGGAGTCGCTCGAATTGACGGGTCGGTCTTTTCGCCTCGTCCAGCACCAGATCCATCCCGCGGTAGGAGAAGTCCGCGGGCAAGAGATCCAGATTGCGGAAATCGGTTTCCTTCACCGACTCCTGGAGCTCATGCTTGCCCTCGATCAATCCACGGCTGCCCCCCTTCACCTTGGGCTTCACACGGAAATAGAAGGATGAGGCCGCCTGGGGATCGAGGTCCCAGACCAGGGTTCGGTACCCCGCATGGGCAGCCAGATAGGCCAAGTTGACCGTGGTGGCCGTCTTTCCGACTCCGCCCTTGATGTTGTAGATGCCAAGGATGATCACGTGGCGAGCTCCTGCCCCTTTTTCCCCTGGAACAGATCCTGGAACATCTTCTCATTCGCGCTGATGTCAAACTTGGCAAAGATCTCCGCGAATTCGACATGGGCCTGCTGCTGGCGCTGATAGAGATTGCCCACCAATACGCCCATGGCAAGCAGCGCGTCGGTGGTGGCCACCCCCTCCTCCTCCATCTGCTGCGCCAGATGCCGGAGGCTCACCGCCTGGACCGCGAGGTCCTGGAAGTTTCCCAGATTGTCCAGCAGGCCCTTGAGGATCTTGACCAGCTTGTTGATATCGTTGCCCGGGTAGAGGCTTTCGAAAAACTCCATCAGATAACGCAGCTTTTTACAGCTCTTGCGCAGCTCGTGGAGTTCCTCGGGTGCCGAGCCCGGCCGAATGGCGCGTCCCTCCTTGATCACGCGCCGATACATCCTCCAGGTACGCTCATCGGAAACCCCCCGAATCGGCCGCATGGCGTTCGGCACCGCCGAGAACTCTGGCACCGGCGCATCGAGAAACTCCCGCCAGTCCTTCAACAGGGTGCGAAATCGGGGCGAGCTCAATTGCCGGACCAGCGTGCGATGCTGCTCCCCGTAGTGGGAGACCAAGAACTGTCGAAACGGCTCGAGGTACGGCCGCATGGGCTCGGGTAGGCTGCCGCGATAGTCATCGAAACTGAGAAGGTACACGTCGAGATCACGAACCGGCCCGGTGATCTCCTGGATCCAGCCGAACCCCTCCTTGAACCGCTCCGTCACCTCTGCGTTGAAGACGTCGCGAATCTGGGTCAGGGCCGAGCGTGTGCGCCGCGTAGCCACGCGGAGATCGTGCAGGAACTCCGAGTCGAGGTTCTCCTTGGAGCCCGCCACATTGGCCTGGAGGGTCTTGAGGAGATCGAGCAGGATGTGCTTGGTTGCCGCATCCGCACGCTCCTTGGGGTCGAGCTTGTAGTTGAGCTTGGAGGAATAGTCGAGCGGACGCCTTCCCGAAGCCTCCAACGCCTCGAGCAGCCCATTGACCTGGGTCAGCGGAAGTCCGATCTCCCCCTCGAGCAATTCCTGGAGCCGACTCTGAGGCTTGGGGTAGCCGCGCACCGGAACCAGCCGCAACCGCGCGCTCAAGGCCCCCTCCTTCTTGCCGTCAGCCGAGGCGAAGCGGTTGGTCTCCAGCTCGATGCGCACCACCGTCTTTTCCTCGTCGTCGAGCACGCGCAGCGTCTCCACACTGCTCATCGCCCGCGCCAGGGGCAACAGGGTGCGCATAGCGAGCAGCGGGGCCAGACGCTCCCGCAGCGGTCCGGGCGGCAGGTCCCCAATCGGCCCGGGGGTTTTGGACACCAGCATGGCATCTAGGGCTTGGGAGCCGGAGCAGTCTCTCCAGACCAGGATCCTCTCGCCGGCCTCTTCCTGCTCCTCCAGCAAGCCCCCGGCCTGGTACAGCCTCCAGTCGAAGCTATCGAGATAGATGCGCGTGATCTGACGAACGCCATCGACCTCACAGCGCTCGCTCTCGAGCAGTCGCGATCTTACGTCCTCCAGGCGGACACCGTCAGGGACGACATATTCGGCGTAGTTATGGGTCATCATCGTGGTGGGGTACTCTGGTTTGTAATTATAGTGACGTGCATCACATATCGAGACGGGTGCAATGCCTAATCAAGCTAGCGTTTCACACATCCAATTCCGACGTCAACCTCCGCCTGGTGGCGACTTAAGGGGTCTAACCTGCTACAGGGTCCGCCCTGGACGTCTCGTAAAGAGGGGACAAGAACCTCAAATTCCCCCCTCTGCTGCATCCTAAGACCCCTGAGCATCGATCGCCCCGACAGGCTCCACCGCGACCCCGCGCCGGGATCGCGGCGAGGCCTTTCACCGTAGTGATCCGAACCGGGCGTACGGGCCCATGCCGCTGGGGCAGATCTTCAGTCGTATCAACAGGAGCCACCACGTTCACCGGGTCGGGACAGCCACTTCCCATCGCCGCTGAAGGCGCAGAATAGGTGTCCGTCGCAGGGGATGCGCCGACTCAA
>JAEHCY010000534.1 GCA_016880695.1 Chromatiaceae bacterium
CCCCCTTCCTGCTCACCCAGGTCTGCCTGCCACTGCTGCGCCGCTCCCGCGACGCCTCGGTGGTGCTCACCTCCGATGGCGTGGGCCGCGCCGGCCGTGCCTACTGGGGCGCCTACGGGGTGGCCAAGTTCGGCCTGGAGGGGCTGATGCAGATCCTCGCCGACGAGACCCGCGGCACTAGCCCGATCCGGGTCAACAGCCTCGATCCGGGTCCGGTGCGCACCAACCTGCGGGCGCGGCTCTATCCGGGCGAGTCACCCGAGCGGCTGGTGACCCCCGACAGGGTCCTCTCCCTCTACCTCTACCTGATGGGGCCTGACAGCCTCGGCGTCACCGGCCAGGCCTTGAGCACGCAATCCGAAGGCTGACGCTCAGTCACGGCTCCCTGCCCTGGCAGAGGTCTGCCAAGGCACAGTCCGCACAGCGGGGACGCTTGTGGCACACCGCCTTGGCGTGGTGCACAATGAGGGCGTGATATTCGTTGAAGAGCGCCGCGTCGGCGGGTAGCGCCGCCTCGAAGGCCGCCCGCAGCCTCTCGTAGCCCTCGCCGCCCGCCAGCAGTCCGAGGCGCCCAAAGATGCGCCGGGTGTAGGCATCCACCACGAACACCGCCCGGTCGAAGGCGTAGAGCAGGATGTCATCCGCGGTCTCCGGACCGATGCCATGCACACCGAGCAACCACGCCCGCAAGGCCTCCGTATCCTGTCCCCGCAGCACCGCCTCGCCGCCCCGCTCGATCAGGCTGCGGCAAAGGTTCACCAGCCGGTCGGCCTTGAGGTTGAAGTAGCCGGCGGGTTGCAGACACGCGGCCAACTGCGCGCGGGGCACCTCGCAGATGGCCTGGGGATCGAGCAGGGCGGCCTCCTTGAGGTGCGCGATGGCCCGTTCCACGTTGGGCCAGGCGGTGTTCTGGGTGAGCACGGCACCCACCATGACCTCGAACGGGGTCTCGCCCGGCCACCAGCCCTGCGGGCCCCAGTGGGCATAGAGGCGGTCGAACACCTTAGCAGCGGCCGCAGCGGCGAGCTCCAGCGGCGGGGGCCGGGGTCGTTCCGCAGCCCCGCGTGCCACCCCAGGCCCCTTGGCGCTGCGCTAGAAGCGGTAGCCCCGGGGAACCACCACCACCCCCTCTTCGGAGAGGGTGAAACGCTCACGGTCGTGCTTGCGGTCGAACCCGATGCGCATGCCTGGGGGTACGATGACGTCCTTGTCCAGGATGCAATGGCGCAGATGCGCCCCGGCACCGACCCTCACCCGGCTGAAGAGGATGGCATCCTCGACGATGGCGCGATCCTCCACCCAGACCTGAGGGAAGAGGATCGAGTGGTTGACCCCGCCGCCGCTGATGACGGTGCCGGCCGCCAGGATGGAGTTGACGAAGATGCCTTCGTTGCCCGAGGGGCCGGGCACGGTGCGCGCGGGGGGATACTGTCCCTGGTAGGTATGGATGGTCCAGTCCTCCTGGTAGAGGTCCAGCGGTGGCACCGGATCCAGGAGCGCCATGTTCGCCTCGTAGTAGGCGTCCAGCGTGCTCAGGTCACGCCAGTAGCGATCGGGACTCACCCGGCCGCGTGCGCCCCCGAAGCGGTAGGCGCAAAAGCGCCGCTGACCCACCAGGGAGGGCAGCAGGTCACGGCAAAAGTCGTGGCTGGAATCGGGGTTGGCGTGGTCGCTGGCCAGGGCCTCGAGGAGGAAGCCCTTCTCGAACAGGTACGCGCCCATGGACACCAGCGCCTCCTGCGGGTTGTCCGCCGAGGGCCGCGGCTGCGGAGGCTGGTAGTTAAGCTCGATCACCTTGTCTTCGTCATCCACCGCGAGCACGCCGAACTCCCCGGCTTGCGCCACTTCGATCGGCATGTAGGCCAGGGTCACCTCGGCCTGTTTCTCCTTGTGGAACTTGATCAGCTCGGCGTAATCCATGCGGTAGATATGATCGCCGCGCAGGATCAGCACCCGGCTGGCCTTGCTGCGCTCGAGCAGGTAGCGGTTCTGGTAGACCGCGTTGGCGGTGCCGACGTACCAATCACGGCCGTCCCGCATCTGCGGGGGCACCGGCGTGATGTATTCGCCCAGCTCAGGGTTGAACAGCGACCAGCCATCGCGCAGGTGCTTCTGCAGGGAGTGTGATTTGTACTGGGTGAGCACCAGCACCTGGCGCAACCCCGAGTGCAGGCAGTTGGCCAAGGTGAAATCGATGATGCGGTACTTGCCGCCGAAGGGCACGGCCGCCTTAGCGCGATGCTCGGTAAGGGGGAGCAAGCGGTTGCCGTGGCCACCCGCGAGAATGATCGTCAAGGTCTCGCTCGACATTACCCGTACCCCTGGGGGAAAAAACGGTGGGGTCGCGGCGGACCCCGAAACGCAAGCTATGTAGCGAAAAGCGCGGATTAATGCAAGAACAGGGGCAACAACCAGGTGTTCCCGGTCATCACCACATAGGCATTGGCCACCAGCAATAGGGTTCCGACCACAAGCAGGGTGACGAGCGGTGTGTTTGGCAACTCCACGGCCCTCCCACTGCGATTCGGGGATCGCAGGTTGCACCGATACAGCAATCGCCGGGCCAAGCAACCGAAAATGCCGCGAGCTGCGGCGGGAGTGTCCTCAGAGGCCAAAGAAAACGCGGATCGGGTGGGCGGTTTGCCATCCGCATCCGCGGCGATGATCCCAGATTCGGCGCCTATGGCTCACTTGCCATGCCCGTCCGGAGAGAAGCCAAAGCGGGAGACCGCCGCCCAAGACGGCGCGCCGGGGCGCCTGGACGAGCCAAAAGGGTGCAGGCAGCGCAATCCAGCGCCACCCTGGGGATAAGACGCTAGCTCATCGGGCCACTACCCGCTGCCAGGCGTTGCCCTTGAGCTGGACGGGGTAGGCGGCCCACTGGGAGAACAGTTCCCGGCTCACCACCCGCGCCCGGGGGGCATCGATCCAAACGAGGTCACCGAGCGACAGCCGCGGCACGACGCCGGCGTCGACGGTCGGGTTCGTGAGGTCGAGGCCGTCGGGGTCGGGGTCGGCAACGCTCGCCGCGGTCAGCGTGACGACGTTCGTCACGGCGGTGGCGTCGTCGATGTTGCCGGCGATCGGGTCGCTGTCGAGGCCGTCGCCGCCGGTGTTGTCGACCGTCCAGACGTACCCGGCGGGCAACGTGAACTCGACCGTGTAATCACCGGGCAACAGGTCGGTGAACGAGTAGCGGCCAGCGGCGTCGGTGGTCGCCGGGCCGACCGGGGCACCAAACGCGTCGATCGCAGGCGCGCCCA
>JAEHCY010000535.1 GCA_016880695.1 Chromatiaceae bacterium
ATCAACGAGCGTCAGCTCGGGCGCATGCTTGCCTCCGTCGCGGGCGCGCGGGCCGAGGGCGCACGGGTGCTGGTGGGCGGGGAGCGCCTGAGTGACCCGGCGCATGCCGCCGGTTACTACCTGGCGCCGACGATCATCGAGAATGTCGGGGCCCACCAAGAGATCTCGCGCTGCGAGCTATTCGGCCCGATCGCGAACCTCTACCGGGTGCGCGACTTCCATGAAGCGCTCGGGCTGGCCAACGACTCGCCCTACGGCCTCACCGCCTGCATCCACACCCGCAGCGTCGACCGGGCGATCCACTTCGTGCACCAGGTAAAGAGCGGAGTGGCGGTGGTGAATGCCGGTACCTACGGCAGCGAGCCGCACATGCCTTTCGGCGGGGTCAAGGACTCGGGCAACGGCAGCCGCGAGCCGGGCACCGAGGCGCTCGACGTCTACTCGGAGCTGAAGGACGTCTACCTCAACGTGAGCCTCAGCAGACTTTAAGGACGTCTACCTCAACGTGAGCCTCAGCAGACTTTGATGGGGATGTCCGCACCCACCGCCGTCGCCCTCATCCCGGCACGCTCCGGCTCAAAGCGCGTCGCCGACAAGAACGTGCGCCGGTTTGCGGGACACCCGCTGATGGCCTACTCCATCGCCGCGGCCCGTGCGAGCGGCGTGTTCACCGACGTCGTCGTCTCCACCGACTCCGAGCGCTACGCCCAAGTCGCGCGCCACTATGGCGCCGAGGTGCCGTTCCTGCGGCCGGTCGAGATCGCCGGTGCCACCTCGCCGGACATCGAGTGGGTGGAGCTCACCCTGAGCCGGTTGCGCGAGGCCGGACGCGAGTATGACTGCTTCAGCATCCTGCGACCGACCAGCCCGTTCCGCAAGGCGGAGACCATCCGCCGCGCCTGGCGGGACTTCCTCGCCGAGAGCGGCATCGACTCGCTGCGCGCGGTCGAGCGGTGCAAGCAGCACCCCGGCAAGATGTGGGTCATTGGCGGGCGGCGCATGGTGCCACTCCTGCCGCTGGGCCCCCGAGCGCAGCCCTGGCACAGCAGCCAGTACGCGGCGCTCCCCGAGGTCTACGTGCAGAACGCGAGCCTCGAGATCGCCTGGTCGCGGGTGGTGTGGGAGCAGCGCACCATCGCCGGTGACGTGCTAATGCCGTTCCTCACCGAGGGCGAAGAGGGCGTCGATATCAACGACGCCGAGGACTGGTGGTACGCCGAGCACCTCCTCTCATGCGGGGAGATTCGGCTACCCGAGGTGGCGGAGATGCCGTTTCCGCCAGACTAGCGGGCCGCGCTGAGCCTTAGGTTCGGTCGTGGCAGGGTTGGGCGCCCCCTTCGGGCAGACTCGATACCTCTGCTCTGCGGTTCAATCGGGGCGGTGGATAGGATGGGAAGCGCCGGTAGGCGGGAATGCCCGCCCGAGCCGAACGGCATGACCTAGAGGGAGCTGTTGCGGGCCTGGCGCCCCGCCCATCCCGCACCGCATTCGCTGGGTGTTTTTCTTGATTGGCTGAGAGGATTTTGCCGTGGGTGACCAGA
>JAEHCY010000536.1 GCA_016880695.1 Chromatiaceae bacterium
GTTCTGCAGCACCCAGTCGTAGAGCGGCCGGTGGTCCTCGAACTCCAGGGTACAGATGGAATGGGTGATCCCTTCCAGCGCATCCGAAATGGGATGGGTGTAGTCATACATGGGATACAGACACCACTCGTTGCCGGTGTGGTGATGGATAACTCCATGGCGAATGCGGTAGAGGACGGGATCGCGAAGGTTGAGGTTCGGCGAGGCCATGTCGATCCGCGCCCGCAGGGTGCGGGAGCCGTCGGGGAACTCCCCGGCGCGCATGCGCCGGACCAGCTCCAGGTTCTCGGCCACCGGCCGGTCGCGGAAGGGGCTCTCCCGGCCGGGCTCGGTTAGGGTGCCGCGGAAGTCGCGCACCTCATCGGCGGTCAGGTCGCACACATAGGCCTTGCCCGCCTCGATCAACTCCTCGGCGAAGCGATAGAGTTGCTCGAAGTAGTCGGAGGCAAAATAGAGGCGATCGTCCCAGGAATACCCGAGCCAGTGCACGTCATCGATGATGGCATCGACGAACTCCTGGTTCTCTTTGTGTGGGTTGGTATCGTCAAAGCGAAGATTGCAGATACCACCATAGTCCTCAGCGATACCAAAGTTCAGCACGATGGACTTGGCATGGCCGATGTGGAGGTAGCCGTTGGGCTCCGGCGGAAAGCGCGTCGCCACCCCGGCGCCGGCACCTCTGGCGAGGTCCTGATCAATGATCTGACGGATGAAATTGGTCTTGGGCGTAGTCGTTGGTTCAGCCATGGCCTTCTCTCACTCTCCTCGCGGCAGTCCGGCACAGAGGGCCAGAACTGCCAGACTTAACTTTGACGTCGATTCAGCCGTCAGGGATCGCAGGCCCCTCAATAGAACCGCCGGGCGGCCTACTCAGGAGGAACGGGGAAACGCCGAGTCGGAGGGATTCCGCTCGTCCTGAATATGGGTAGACACGCCATACCGCGGGGCCAAGCGGCTCTGACTGCGGTTTTAGGATCGGTTTTTCTTTACTTTCCGTCCCCGGGGAAAGTCGCCTCAAGGGTGCTCCGCCTGCGCGCGGATATGCGCGAGCGCCTGGTCTATACGGCGCAGGCAGGCGGCCTTGCCCACAAGATGCAGGGTGACGTCGATTCCGGGTGATGCCGCCCGTCCCACCACCGCCACCCGCAGCGGCTGGGCCACCTTGCCCAGGTTGACCTCCCGGGAGGCGGCCACCGCCTCGACCACGCCGTGCACGGCCGCGGGGGTCCAGGTGTCGAGCGCGGCGAGCCCCGTCCGCACCCCGCGCAGGGCCTCCTCCGCGACCGGCCGCAGATGCTTCCTCGCCGCCTGCTCCTCGAAGGCGTCGAAATCCCGGTAGAAAAAGGCGCTGATCTCCGCGAGCTCCACCAGGGTCTTGGCCCGGCCCTCCTGGGCGCGAACCACCGCCACCAGATCCGGGCCCAGGGAGGGGTCGATCCCCAGACGCCCCATGTGTGGGCTGAGCAGGCGGGCAACACGATGGGGGTCCGCATGCTGCAGATAGTGCTGGTTGAGCCACAACAGCTTGTCGGGACTGAACACCGAGGCGGATCGATTCACCGCCGCGATGTCGAACTGCGCGATCATCTCGTCGAGGCTGAAGATCTCTTGATCCCCGTGGGACCAGCCTAGTCGGACGAGATAATTCAGCAGGGCCTCGGGCAAATAGCCCTCGTCGCGATACTGCATCACGCTCACTGCCCCGTGGCGTTTGGAGAGCTTGGCACCGTCGGCGCCATGGATCATGGGGACGTGGGCGAATTCGGGCAGCGGTGCCCTCAGCGCACGGAAGATATGGATCTGGCGCGGGGTGTTGTTGATGTGATCGGCGCCGCGGATCACATGGGTGATTCCCATATCCACGTCATCCACCACCACGCTCAGGTTGTAGGTGGGGGCGCCGTCGCTGCGACGGATGATCAGGTCATCGAGCTCGCTGTTGGGTATGACGATCCTGCCCTGCACCCGATCCTCGATGACGACCGACCCCTCCGCCGGGGTGCGGAAGCGAACCACGTGGGGTGCATCGGACGCCACCGTCCTCCCCCGGCAGTAGCCGTCGTAGCGCGGCTTCTCCTTGCGGGCCATGGCCTCCTCGCGCAGCCCATCGAGCCGCTCTCGGCTGCAGTCGCAACGGTAGGCCCAGCCGCTGCCGAGAAGCTGATCGATGACCGCGTTGTAGCGATCGAACCGCTCGGTCTGGTAGAAGGGCCCCTCGTCGTAGTCGAGCCCGAGCCAGGTCATACCCTCGAGGATGGCGTTGATCGACTCCAGGGTGGAGCGCTCGAGATCGGTATCCTCGATGCGCAGCACAAAGACACCGCCGTGGCGGCGGGCGTAGAGCCAGGAAAACAGCGCCGTGCGGGCACCGCCGACGTGGAGGTAGCCCGTTGGACTCGGGGCGAAGCGGGTGCGGACTTGGGTCATGTCTTATCGGGCGGGCAACTTCAGCAGAGTGCGCTAGTGTAGCAAACGCCTTTGGCCGGAAGAGACGGAGGATTCGAAGGTTACGAGCCAATCGACTCCGCAACGCATTTGCTACAACCTCTCAGACGCCGCTAGCGCGGCTTCCCCTGTGGCCGGCCCGGCCGGCGCGGCAGCCAGGGACGGGGCTCCCTCGGTAGACCCGTCAGGGCGAGCAGGCCATGAAGCTCATCGAGCTCGAGGTCCCGCCAGTGCCCGGTGAACAGTCGCGGCCCCAGGGTCACATTGGCGAAACGCACCCGGATCAGCCGACTCACGCGGTGGCCGACCGCTTCCCACAACCGCCGCACCTCCCGCTTGCGGCCTTCGCGAATCACCACCGCGTACCACCGGTTAAGGCCGCTCCCCCCAGCCTCCTTAACGGCGGCGAAGCGCGCGGGCCCATCCTCAAGCTCGACACCCGCGGTCAACCGCTGAATGGTTTCGGGCGGCACCTCACCTACGACGCGCACGGCATATTCCCGTTCGATCTCCTGACTCGGGTGCATCAGGCGATTGGCCAGCTCTCCGTCGGTGGTTACCAATAATAGACCACTGGTATTGACGTCCAGGCGCCCCACCGCGATCCAGCGGGCATTGTTGAGCGCTGGAAGTCGTTCGAACACGGTGGGACGCCCTTGGGGGTCGTGCCGCGTGACCACCTCACCTTCGGGCTTGTTGTAGACAACCACACGCCGGCGCGGCGCAAGCCGCTCGGGGAGACGCAGCCGGCGGCCATCGAGGGCGATCCGGTCACGACTACCGATACGTTCCCCCAGCGCGGCGGGATGACCGTTGACCTGTATCCGCCCAGCGGCGATCCAGACCTCGATCTCCCGCCGGGAGCCAAGCCCAGCATTCGCGAGAACCTTTTGCAGGCGCTCCTGGGGCGCCTGTGGGTCCGCGCTAGTGCGGCCGGAGCGGCGACGGGAGGGTGGCGGCTTCGCCGGTCGCTTGATATCGCGATTCATCGGGTGGGGTCTCGTGGCGGGGTTGGTCGGGGCTCGGCAGATCGAGCTCGGGCGCCAAGACGCCGAACTCCCCGATCTCGGCGAGGGCGGGTAGATCGTGGAGGGATCGCAGGCCAAAGTAATCGAGGAACTGGCGTGTGGTGGCGTACAGGGCGGGTCTTCCCGGGACATCGCGATGGCCGACCACCTTCACCCATTCTCGCTCGAGCAACGTGCGAATGATCGGGGTGCTGACCGCCACCCCGCGGACATCTTCGATCTCCCCGCGGGTGATCGGCTGGCGATAGGCGACGAGCGCAAGGGTCTCGAGCAGTGCCCGGGAGTAGCGGGCCGGACGCTCTTCCCACAGACGAGCCACCCAGGGTGCCACCTCGACGCGCACCTGGATACGGTAACCCCCCGCCACCTGGCAGAGCTCGATGCCTCGGCTCGCGTATTCGGCGGCGAGCCCCGTGAGCGCCGCTTCGATAATGCGCCGATCGGGCCGCTCCTCCTCGAACAGCTCACCCATCCGCTCGACCGACAAGGGACCGCCCGCCGCGAGCAGGGCCGCCTCCAGGATGTTTCGGATCCGCTCCTCCGCAGGCACCCGATCAGGCCCCTGCGGCGCGCACATGAATGGGGGCGAAGGCCTCCGCCTGCACCAGTTCGATCAGGGCCGCCCGCAGCAGCTCCAGCACGGCGAGGAAGGTCACGACGACCCCACTGCGCCCTTCGGACAGGTCGAAAAGCTCGCTGAAGAGCGAGAAACCCTCACGCTGCAACCGCTCGAGCACCGCTGACATGCGCTCGCGCAGGGACAGAGTCTCTCGCTGCACCCGGTGGTGGCTGAAGAGCTCCGCGCGCTGCATGACCTCCCGCAGCGCCGACAGGACTTCCCCCAGATCCACCGCCGGCGGGACCTTGCGCCGGTGCCCCTCGGGTACCGGGATCTGTACCGGGAGCACATCCCGCTCCAGCCGAGGCAGAGCATCGAGGTCCTCCGCCGCCCGCTTGTAGCGCTCGTACTCCTGGAGTCGGCGCACCAGCTCGGCGCGGGGGTCGGTTTCCTCCTCGTCCGCCGCTGCCGGTCGCGGCAACAGCATGCGGGACTTAATGTCCGCCAGCATGGCCGCCATCAACAGGTAATCCGCCGCCAACTCCAGGCGCATACCCTGCATCATCGCGATGTAGTCGATGTATTGTTCGGTGATCACCGCGATCGGGATGTCGAGGATGTCGAGGTTTTGCCGGCGAATCAGATAAAGCAGCAGATCAAGGGGCCCCTCGAAGGTCTCGAGGAACACCTCCAGGGCATCGGGTGGAATATAGAGATCCTTGGGGAGCTCGTGCAGCGGCTCACCATGGACCAGGGCGACGGGCGAGTCCCCCCGCCCCCCCTCCCCAGTCGAGGCACTCGCGTTCCCGGCGTCGCTCACTGGCGGTCCTCAGAGATACCGAAGCGACATCGCATGACGCACCTCATCGAGGGTCTCGCGCGCGACCGCGCGCGCCGCCTCGCAGCCGGCATCGATGATGTCGTGCACCCGCTCCGGCTGGGCCTCGAGCTCCGAGGCGCGTTCCTGGATGGGTCCAAGCTCGGCGAGGACCGCCGCGATGACCGGTTGCTTGCACTCGATACAACCGATCCCGGCGGAACGGCACCCCTCCTGGACCCAGCCCTTCACCACGTCATCGGAGTAGACCTGGTGGAACTGCCACACGGGGCACTTCCCGGGGTCCCCCGGATCGCTGCGGCGCACGCGGCTCGGGTCCGTGGGCATGGTGCGCCGCGCGCGCTCCACCTGGGGCAGCTCATCGCGCAGGGCGATGGTATTGTGGTAGGACTTGGACATCTTCTGCCCGTCCAAGCCGGGCATCTTCGATGCCTTGGTCAGCAGCGGCCGCGGTTCGGGCAGGATCACCCGACCGCCGCCCTCGAGGTGGCCGAGCAGGCGCTCACGGTCCGCCGGCGATAGGTTGCCTTGAGCCCCGATCAGGGAACGCGCCGAGCCGAGCGCCTCTTGGTCGCCCCGCTCCTGGAAGCCGCGGCGCAGCTCGTCGAATGCCTTGGCGTTCTTCTTGCCCATCTTCTGCTTAGCCTGCTCCACCTTGAGCGCAAAGTCGGGGTCACGGCCATAGA
>JAEHCY010000537.1 GCA_016880695.1 Chromatiaceae bacterium
CTGTTACCGCAGCGGTCGTTTGCTGGCTGGCAGCCGTGCCTGCTGGGGCGGTGGAATATACAGTCACGGACCTGGGCTCCCTCGGTGGTCTGTCGACTTATGCCCTCGGAATCAACGCCACCGGCCAGGTGGTTGGCTACGTAGATACGGCCAGCGGCGGCATCCACGCCTTCCTCTACAGCGGTGGGGCCATGGCGGACCTGGGCACACTCGGCGGACCTAATAGGGATTCGCCCGGTAAGGACAAGGAGTCGAATTGGCTACCCGCACCGGACGGGCCGATCTACCTGGTGATGCGCCTGTATTGGCCGAAGACCGAGACGCCGTCGATCCTGCCGCCTGGAGAGGGTACCTGGCAGCCGCCGGCCATCGTGGCGGTGAACTGACGACGCCGATTACCCGTCGCCATTGGTGTCGGAAGAAATCAAGGCGCTGGCGGCAGTGCAGCCGAGCAAGGGAGGTGACCAGTTCACAGGAGTGTCGCAGGCCGTGGGCAATCCCACTCGCGGCCACGTCCTGGGCAAGAGCGCCAGCAATTGCCCATCTAGTGAACCTTAGATGCAGGAGAATCCTATGACCACCCGGATATTGAGGTTACCCGCTTCGGGAATGAGGATGGCTCATCCTCACCGCATCGGGCGCGTGCTCGTACTGACGCTGGGTTTGTTAAGTGCGGTGACGGTGGGCGCCCAGACGCCGCCCCAGCCGACCAAGCCGGCGGAGTCGGCGTCGAGGGTCCCAGATTCGGACTTCAAACTGGTACTGGAGCCAAAGGCCATCGACCTGCTCAAGGCCGTGGGCACACGGCTCGCCGCTGCCAAGTCCATGTCGTTCACGGCCACCGTGGGCTACGAGTACCCGAGCCGCCTCGGACCGCCCATCGTCTACACGACGCGCTACGAGGTTACGATGCGTCGACCCGACAAGCTCAAGGTCGTCATACCAGGCGACGGGCCGGCCTCGGAGCTCTACTACGATGGCAAAGCGATGCTGGCCTTCGTCCCCGCCGAAAACCTGGTGGCAGTGGCGGACGCCCCGCCTACCCTCGACGCAGCGCTCAAGGCGGCCTACGAGTCGGCCGGCATCTACTATCCCTTCACCGATCTGATCGTTGCCGACCCCTATGCCGCCCTGGCAGAGGGGGCCAAACTGGCCTTCTATGTGGGCCCCTCCGGCGTAGTGGGGGGTACCCAGACGGATATGGTGGCCTGGGCCGACGACGACGTCTTTCTCCAGATTTGGGTCGGGGTGAAGGATAAGCTGCCCCGGCGGATTCGCGCGGTCTATCGCAGCGATCCGCTGCGGCTCCGCCATGAAATGGAGCTATCCAACTGGAAGCTCGATGTGCCGACCACGGCCAAGACCTTCGTATCCGAGAAGGCGAAGTCGGCCAAGCGCATGGCCTTCAAGCACCCCGTCGCGGCACCGCCGCCGGGGGTCAAGCCCTTGACCGAGCCCAAGCGGTCGGCGACCGAGCCGGCCCCATCTCAATCCCAGTCGCGCTGAGGAGGCGAGCAACATGAACAGGAGCGTCATTCGATTCATCGTTTTCCTCGTCTCGGTCCTGTTGGCGGGCCAAGCCGCGGCCTGGCGCAGCGCCAATAGCTTTGGCGGCAGCACTGAGCACGAGGCGGGTGTGGGCACCGAGCACACCAATGCTTGGGGCGGGAGTACGGAGCATGCCTTCGGCGGCGGCACTGAGCATACCAATGTGTACGGGGGAAGCACGGAAGGCCGCGTGGGTGACGGCGTGGAGCATACCAACGTCTACGGTGGCACCACCGAGGCCAGGTATGGGGACGGTGCCTACCACACCACCCCCTATGGGGCGACCACCGGTGTCTATCCCGCGCCGGTTGCGGTGCCCTATTATTCCGGGGCCGGCTGTTACGGCTGTGCGGCGGCGGGCGCCGTGGTGGGTGCAGCGGCTGGGGCCGCCGCGGCCAGCGCCGCTTCCGGGAGCTATGTGATGGGGACCAACTACGCGACGCTCCCGGCGGGGTGCACCAAGAACAACGTCAACGGATCCACCTACTACCTTTGCGGCACTACCTGGTTCCAACCCTCTTACGGTGCCAACGGTGTGTACTATCGGGTGGTGTCCAGCCCCCTGTAGGAAGACCGCTGGCTTCGCGGTCCAGCCTCGCTAAGCCGAACGGGGCTCGGGCCCCGTTCGCGCATCTGGTACCTGGTCAGGGTGTGTGTGGCCGAGCGGGTGTCTGAGAAGGGACCACATCCAAACCCCGACCGCCAGCGAGGTTCTAGAGTGGCTGCGGCGGACTATTTCCAACCCATCCCTTAGGAGAAAAACGCAATGAAGATGCTTCAGTTAGCACTGGCCGCGGCGATCGCCAGCACCCTCAGCGCCTGCGCGACCGACACCGAGAAGACCGCGGCGCCACAGACACCCACGCTGGAGGAAGGAGTGATCGCTTCTGACACCGTTACCCTGACCGCCAAAGTCGAGGCGGTGGACCAGGCCAAGCGCCTGGTGACACTGCGGGGGCCGGATGGCCGGGTGGTGAAGGTCAAGGTGGACCCGGCGGTGAAAAATCTCCCGCAGGTTAAGGTCGGCGACACCGTGACCGCTGTGTACCGGGAGTCCATCGCCATCGAGGTCATTCGCGGCGGCGGCGCCCCCGGCGCCTCGGCGGAGGTGGTCGGGGCGCGCGCCGCGCCCGGCCAGAAGCCGGCCGGGCTGGTGGCGGAGCGCATCCGCATCACCGCCAAGATCCGCGCCATCGACACGGCGAAGAGCCGGATCGAGCTCCAGGAGCCCAATGGCCAGGTGCAGTGGCTTCCGGTGCAGAATCCCGGCGTCCTGCGCGACCTGAAGGTCGGTGACGACGTCCAGGTGGTCTACACCGAGGCGTTGGCGGTGGCGGTCGAGCCGGCGAAGCCCGCCAAGAAGCAGTAGTCGCGGTCAGCCTGCACAAGGATGCTCGGCGCCGGGCGGGCAACGGCTCGCCCGGCGCATCCGCCAACGAGATGGAGACAACCGGCTTCGCCTCGACGCGACGCGACGCAACAGGCGATTGA
>JAEHCY010000538.1 GCA_016880695.1 Chromatiaceae bacterium
GCCATCCAGACCCCGCTCGTCAGCGCGCCCTACCGCTGAGCATACCCGAGTGGGCGCGGGAACCGCGGTGCGGCCACTGACAGTCTAGCCCCATCGCTCAACCTGAGTGCCCTGGGGGCGAGGGTGTCGCGAACGGCGAATCAGGGGCCGGCGGGCGCTGGGGTCGGGTGATCCGCGGCGTACTCGAAGGCGTCGGAGAAAAGGTGCGCAGGGTTCATGCCCTGCGCGACGAACGCGTTGCGTCCCGCTTCCACCATCACCGGCGGGCCGCTGAGGTAGATGTCGAATCCGCTGAGGTCGGGATAATCTTCGACCACGGCTTGGTGCACGAATCCGCGGCGGCCCTGCCAATCGGGGTCCGGCTCCGACAGCACCGGGGTGTAGCGGAAGCTCGGGTGCTCCCGCACCCAGCGCTCGGGCAGATCCGGGAGATAGAGGTCGCGCCGCGAGCGCACGCCCCAGTAAAGGTGCATCGGGCGCTCCAGGCCGATGTGGAAGGCGTGCTCGAGCATGCCCTTGAGGGGGGCAAAACCGGTGCCGCCACCCACGAGGATCAGGGGTCGGTCGCTGTCCAGGCGCAGGACGAAGGTGCCGAGGGGGGCCTGGATGCGCAGGATGGCCTTCTCTTTCATGCGCTCGAACACGTAGTCGGTGAACTCCCCGTGGGGGACGTGGCGCAGATGCAGCTCGATCAGCGCATCGTCATGGGGCGCGTTGGCGATGGAGAAGGCCCGCTTGCGGCCGTCCCCGAGCAGGAAGTTGAGGTACTGTCCGGCGAAGAACTGCAGGCGCTGGTTATCCGGCAGCTTGAGGTAGAGACGCACCACATCGTGGCTGAGCGACTCCTTCTTGGCCACGCGGCAGGGCAGGGTGCGCACCTCGATCTCGCCCACCCGCGCCACCTCGCGGAGGTTCAGGCGCAGGTCGCTCAAGGGTACGGCCTGGCAGAGGAGGCAGGCGCTTGGGTTCTGGCCGGCCAGTGCCTCGGTCCTGCCGCTCGGATAATCGACCCTGCCCTCCAGCAACTCACCCAGGCAAGACCCGCACTGGCCGTTACGACAGCCGTAGGGCAGGCCCACCCCTTGGCGGATCGCCGCATCGAGTACGCTTTCCCCGGGGCTGGCGCTGAATTCGCGCCCGCTTGGCTCGAGATGGACCTTGAAGCTCATGGTATGGTTGCGTCCGAGCGGAAACAGACGCAGATTCTGACCGAATCGGCAGGGCATGAAAACCTGGAGCAGGCGATGTTGATCATTGGTTGTGGCTATATCGGCCGGCGCGTGGCCGCGGCCTACCAAGCGCGCGGCGAGGGGGTGCGGGCGCTGGTGCGGAGTCCCGAGAGCGCCCGGGACCTGGCGGGCAGGGGCATTGAGGCGCTGGCGCTGGACCTCGGACAGGGCGATCTCGCCCCCCTAGCCGCGGCAGGTGAGCGGGTGTTCCACTTCGCGCCGCCCCCGCCTCAGGGTCGCCGGGATCTCTGGACCCGGCGGCTGGTCGAGGCATTCGATTCCCAGGGCCACCCCGCCA
>JAEHCY010000539.1 GCA_016880695.1 Chromatiaceae bacterium
ATCGACAAGATGGCGATGGACTTCCGGGGCGATCCGGCCTCCGCCCTGTTGGAGGTCCTCGACCCGGAGCAGAACCACACCTTCAACGATCATTATCTCGAGGTCGATTTCGACCTCTCCGAGGTAATGTTCGTGGCCACGGCCAACACGCTGAACATTCCGCCCGCGCTACTGGATCGCATGGAGGTGATTCGCCTCTCGGGCTACACCGAGGATGAGAAGGTCCACATCGCCCAGCGTTACCTCGTTCCCAAACAGATGCGGAACAATGGGCTTCGCTCCGGCGAGCTGGCCATCCGCGAGAGCGCCCTGCGCGACATCGTGCGCCATTACACTCGGGAGGCCGGTGTTCGGAACCTTGAGCGTGAGATCTCCAAGATCTGCCGCAAGGTGGTCACCGACGTTTTGCTGAGCAAACGTCGGCGCGGTGCGGTGGTCACGGCCAGGTCCCTGGGCGACTATCTCGGGGTCCAGCGTTTCCGTTACGGTCGCGCCGACGAGCACGATCAGGTGGGCCAGGTTACGGGTCTGGCCTGGACGGAGGTCGGGGGCGAGCTGCTGCGCATCGAAGCGGCCTTGGTTCCGGGGAAGGGAAAATTCACCTTCACCGGGCAGTTGGGCGAGGTCATGCAGGAGTCGATTCAGGCAGCCATGACCGTGGTGCGTAGCCGCTCCGAGAGTCTAGGCATAGATGTCGATTTTCATCAGAAGTACGACGTCCATGTCCATGTCCCCGAGGGTGCAACGCCCAAAGACGGTCCGAGCGCGGGGGTGGCTATGTGCACGGCTCTGGTCTCGGCACTGACCAAGGTCCCGGTGCGTGCCACGGTGGCTATGACCGGAGAGATCACCCTGCGCGGTGAGGTGCTACCCATCGGAGGGCTCAAGGAAAAGCTCCTGGCCGCGCACCGCGGCGGCATCGAGACCGTCATCATTCCGGTGGAGAACGAACGGGACCTGGCCGAGATCCCGAAGAACATTCAGCACAATCTGGTGATCAAGCCGGTCCGCTGGATAGACGAAGTGCTCACCCTGGCCTTGAGTGATCGCCCATCCCGCGGCACCGGCGAGCAAGTACCAGAAGCAGAGGTGGCGGAGAATCCCGCAACGCCGCTCGCGGAGGAGGAGATCCAAAACGAGCCGGTTCGGGTGCGCACCCACCACTGAGCTTCGCGGACGGCCCGTGGGGTGGAAATCGCCATCCGCGAGCCTGGCTCGTGGGGTGCGGGTGGCGTTCCGCGACCTGACCCGATCCCGTCCGCCCCAGCCCCGTAAATTAGATTCCGTAAATTAGATTCCAGTTTTTTCAACACGGTGCGCGTTTGCCGCGCCCGATCGGCTTGACAGGCTCGTTGGGCAGTAGGTATAAAGCCCGTGGAGTCGGGGTTTAGGGGCCAGGCAGAGGGGTAATAATGAATAAATCGGAACTGATCGAAAAAATGGCCGAGAGCGGGCAGATTTCCAAGGCCGCCGCGGGGAGGGCGCTAGATGGGTTGGTGGACGCCATCAAGGTTGCGTTGAGCGCGGGGGAAGCGGTATCCTTAACCGGTTTTGGCACGTTCAGCGTGCGCAAGCGGGAGGCCCGATCGGGACGTAACCCGCAAACGGGCAAGACCATCGAAATCGCTGCTTCGAATACCCCGGGCTTCAAGCCTGGCAAAGCGCTCAAGGATGCCGTAAACTGAGCGGCCTTCCTTGGGGTGCTTAGCTCAGCCGGGAGAGCATCGCCCTTACAAGGCGAGGGTCGCAGGTTCGATCCCTGCAGCACCCATCAGAATGTTGGAGTGGTAGTTCAGTCGGTTAGAATACCGGCCTGTCACGCCGGGGGTCGCGGGTTCGAGTCCCGTCCACTCCGCCAATAAGCGGGAATCGGGGTATCTTGGGATACCCCGATTTCGTTTCTGGGTCAGCCAACAGCACTGCCTTCTCGAACGCCATGTTGCAAGCCATTCGTGACCGAGCCCAGGGCTGGATCGCCTGGGTCATCGTGATCCTGATCGCCATTCCGTTCGCCTTCTGGGGCATCGATTCCTACTTGGGGTTCCGCTCCGAGCCTGCGGTTGCGGAGGTGAATGGACAGGAGATCACCGAGCGGGACCTGGATATCCAGTTCCAGAACTTCCGCGGCCAGCTCCGGGAGCGGCTTGGAGCCGCCTTCCGGCCCGAGTTGGTCGACGATACCAAGCTGCGCAAGGAGGTGCTCGACAACATGGTGCGCGATGCGGTGCTGGCTCAGGCCTCGGCGGATCTGGGGCTGGCCGCATCCGCTCAGGAGATTCGCGGTGCCATCCTCTCCGAGCCGGCCTTCCGGCGGGGCGGGCAGTTCGATAAGGCCGCCTACGAGCGGGCGGTGCAGCTACAGGGTATGGTACCCAAACAGTTCGAGGAGCGACTGCGCCAGCGTCTCGTCTCCACCCAGCTCTCTCGACTCGTCGCGGCCACGGAATTCGTCACCGATGCCGAGCTTGCCGAGGCCGTTCGGATTCTCCGCCAGCAGCGTTCGGTGAGCTACCTCACTCTACCCACCTCGCGTTTCATCTCCGACCGACCGATCCCCGAGCCCGAGGTGCTGGCCTACTACGAGGCACACCAGGACCTTTTTCACGTCCCTGAGCAGGTGCGGGTGGCCTATCTGGTCGTCGACGCAGACACCCTCGGCGCTGCCGTGCCAGTGCGCGAAGAGGAACTGCGCGCGCTCTACGACCAGCAAATGGATCGTTTCCGCCAACCCGAGCGGCGCGCCGTTCGGCACATCCTGGTTGAGCTGCCTCGCGGTGCGGATGAAACCGCGCAGCAGGCGGCACGCCAGCGGGCTGAGCAGATTCGAGCCCGCCTCCAGGGAGGGGAGGATTTTGCCGCGGTTGCCAAAGAGGTGTCCGATGACCCCGG